>CBFHCJ010000091.1:0-14475 GCA_965654005.1 uncultured Streptomyces sp.
CCTTTTCCTGTTTCTTACCGTTACCCCCCTATCTCTTACCGTTATCTCTTACGCTTCTCTTTCTGTTGATCCGTTGTAGGACCTGCGCCACGGAATCCGTGGGCGGAGGCAACCCCTGCCCGCGCTTACCTGTCTTATAGGTGAGTGATTGTTGTGATTCGGGGGAAATTCTGGTGGTAGGGGGAAGTGTGACCGTTGCGCAGCCTGATGTGAGTGTGATCATCGGCGCGTACGAGGCGATGCCGTATCTCGTCGAGTGCTTGGAGAGCGTGACGGCCCAGACGCTCGACGCGTCACGCATCGAGGTGATCGCCGTCGACGACGGTTCGACGGACGGGACCGGAGAACACCTGGAGGACTTCGCCAAGCGCGCGCCCATGTGCGTCACCGTCATCCGCCAGGAGAATTCCGGCGGCCCGAGCGGCCCGCGCAACGCCGGCCTCGACAAGGCACGCGGACGCTATGTCTTCTTCCTCGACGCGGACGACCGGCTCGGCACCGAGGCGCTGGAGCGCATGGTCGCCATGGCCGACGAGCACAGGACCGACGTCGTGCTCGGCAAGATCGAGGGCGTCAACCGCATCGCCCCGAAGTCGATGTGGGGCAAGACCCTGCCCCGGACCGACGTCTTGTCCTCGAAGATCAAGTTCACGCTGAGCGCGCAGAAACTCTTCCGGCGCGAGCTGCTCACCCGGCACGGCATGCGCTTCGACGAGTCCCTGAAGACCGGCGAGGACGCGCTGTTCACGATGGAGGCCTACCTCCGCGCGGACGGCGTCTCCGTGATCTCCGACTACACCTGCTACTACCTGCTCGGCCGCGACGACGGCAAGCATGTCACCAAGAGCGGCAGCTACACCCTGCGCTTCGACTCGGCCCGGGCCCTCATGGGGCTCATCGCCGAGCACGTGCCCCCCGGGCCGCGTCGCGACTTCCTGATGCTCCGCCCCTTCCTGATCACCCTGCTCCCACAGTTCGGGCCCTCCTTCCTGAAGAACGGTGAGACGGTCCGCGCCCACAAGCTGGAGCTGGCCAGGCCGCTGATGGACGCCTACTGGCACGAGGGCGTCGCCAAGCGGCTCAAGGTCAACGAGCGCCTACGGTTCCACTTGGTGGCGCAGGGTCGCGGTGACCTGCTCGCCGACGTCGTGCAGTTCGTCAAGGAGAAGAAGGAGCCCACGGCCGTCGTGGAAGCGCGCGGCAGAAGGGCCTACCTCGCCTACCCGCACTTCCGCGCCCCCGCGGCGGATCTCCCGGACGACTGGTTCGTGGTCACGACCCGCGAGACGGTCACGATCGAGGGACTCAAGCCGGCGACACCGGTCCGATTGCGGCGGCTGTGGAGGGCGGCCCGGAGGGCGCTGAAGGTCCCTCGGGCCGCCTGACGGGGAGTCCCGGCGCGCAGCGGCGGTGGAGTTGCCGACGGCCCGACCGCACCGCCGCGCGACCGTGCGGTCAGACCGTGTGGTTGAGCCCCCCCCCGGCTGCCCGACGTCCGTCCGGAGACTGGACCGATGCGCGGCGCCCGCCCCCCTTCGCGTAGATTGCCGGGCGGGGCAGCCGACCTACGAGGGGACAGAGGGCAAGGTGGCAGGGGCAAGGCAGGCTGTGAGCGAGGCCCGCAGGATCGTCGTCAAGGTGGGCTCCTCGTCGCTGACCACCGCGACGGGCGGCCTGGACGCCGACCGTGTCGACGCGCTCGTCGACGTCCTCGCGAAGAGCCGCAGCGGGGGAGAGAAGGAGATCGTCCTGGTCTCCTCCGGTGCCATCGCCGCCGGTCTCGCCCCCCTCGGCCTGCGCCGCCGCCCCCGTGACCTGGCCCGTCAGCAGGCCGCCGCCAGCGTCGGCCAGGGCCTGCTGGTGGCGCGCTACACCGCCTCCTTCGCCCGCTACGGCGTCCGTGTCGGCCAGATCCTGCTGACCAGCGACGACACCAGCCGCCGCGCCCACCACCGCAACGCCGCCCGTACCCTCGACAAGCTCCTCGCGATGGGTGCGCTGCCCATCGTCAACGAGAACGACACCGTTGCCACGGACGAGATCCGCTTCGGCGACAACGACCGGCTCGCCGCGCTCGTCGCCCATCTCGTACGGGCCGACCTGCTGGTCCTGCTGTCGGACGTGGACGGCGTGTACGACGGGGACCCCAGCAAGCCCGGCACCTCCCGGATAGCGGAGGTGCGCGGCCCCAAGGACCTGGCGCACGTGGAGATCGGCAGCGCGGGCAAGGCCGGCGTCGGCACCGGCGGCATGGCCACCAAGGTCGAGGCGGCCGGGATCGCGGCGGTGGCCGGCATCCCCGTGGTGCTCACCTCCGCGGTCCACGCCGCCGACGCCCTCGCGGGCCGGGACACCGGAACGTACTTCCACCCCACCGGCAAGCGCTCCGCCGACCGGCTGCTGTGGCTGCAGCACGCCTCCACCCCGCGGGGCGCGCTCGTCCTCGACGACGGTGCCGTGCGCGCGGTCGTAGAACGCCGCAAGTCGCTGCTGCCCGCCGGCATCGCGGCCGTCGAGGGTGACTTCATCGCGGGCGACCCCGTGGAACTGCACGACAGCGAGGGACGGGCGGTGGCGCGCGGGCTCGTCAACTTCGACGCCAAGGAGATCCCCCGGCTGATCGGCCGCTCGACCAGGGAACTGGCGCGCGAACTGGGGCCGGCGTACGAACGCGAGGTCGTCCACCGGGACGACCTGGTCATCCTGCACCCGTAACGGGCCGAAAGGCGCGCCCCGCGCACTTTTCCGGTAAGGGACGTTCCGCAAAACCGCCCCACGGAGCTCCGCGGCCTGCTCAACTTTGTCTCAGGGACCCATTCCGCACGAGCACCGCGTTACTGCGTTAGGAGGCCGTCGTGAGACGAGTGCGCCCTGGGGCGGCGGCCCGCGGCGGTGGCACCTCCCGTGTCTCTCGCGACGGCGGTGCGCCCCGTGCGGCCGGCGGGGAGCGCGCCCTGACGAGCGTCGCCGCCGGGGGCACGTACGAGGAACCGGCCGACGCCCCCCGCCTGTGGCACGTCACGCTCAGCGTCTCCGGCGACGAGGCCCCGCTGAAGGAGGTGCGGCGCGCCCTGGAGCAGCTGGCCCACGACCATCCCTTCCTGCTGACCAGCCGGTACGCGGGCGACCACGCGGAGATCCGCTACTGGGAGGAGGCGCGCGATCTGCACGACGCCGCCGCGGTCGCGCTGCGCCTGTGGGGCGAGCACCGCCAGACCGCGGGGCTGCCGCCCTGGGAGATCGTCGGCCTGGAGGTCATCGACCGCGAGACGTACCATCAGCGCGTCGCGGAGGGGTACGGTCCGCCGCCGGCGAGCCCGGTGGGCGTCCATCCCTTTTGAGGGGCCTTTCGAGAGACCCTGAGGTCCCTCAAGGCGCTCATCCCCTCAAGCCGCTTGAAGCCCTTGAGGGGCCTTGAGAGGCCTTGAGACACCCTTCGAACCTTGTCTCGCGCTGTGGGATGACCGCTGGACGGGTCCGCCCGGCGCACTACCCTTCCTCCATGACCACGCTCTCGCCGTACGACTCCATGTCCCCGGTCGCCCAGGCCGCCTACCGCGCCAAGGCCGCCGCCGCCGACCTCGCGCCGCTGCCGCGGGCCGAGAAGGACGACGCGCTGCTCGCCGTGGCGGACGCGCTGGAGGTCCGTGCGAGCGAGATCGTCGAGGCCAACGCCAAGGACATCGCCAAGGCCCGTGAGGCCGGCACCAGCGAGGCGATCATCGACCGGCTCACGCTCACGCCCGAGCGGATCCGGGCCATCGCCTCCGACGTACGGGACGTCGCCGCCCTGCCGGACCCGGTCGGCGAGGTCGTCCGCGGCTCCACCCTCCCCAACGGCATCGACCTGCGCCAGGTCCGGGTCCCGCTCGGTGTCGTCGGGATCATCTACGAGGCCCGGCCGAACGTCACGGTCGACGCCGCCGCCCTGTGCCTGAAGTCCGGGAACGCGGTGCTTCTGCGCGGCTCGTCCTCCGCGTACGAGTCGAACACCGCCCTGGTACGGGTGCTGCGCGACGCCGTGGGCGGCGCCGGTCTGCCCGCCGACGCCATCCAGCTCGTGCCGGGGGAGGGCCGTGAGTCCGTGCGCGAGCTGATGCGCGCCCGCGGCCTGGTGGACGTGCTCATCCCGCGCGGCGGCGCCTCCCTGATCCGTACGGTCGTCGAGGAGTCCACGGTCCCGGTGATCGAGACCGGCACGGGCAACTGCCACGTCTACGTCGACGCGCAGGCCGACCTCGACATGGCGATCGACATCCTGATCAACTCCAAGGCCCAGCGGGTGAGCGTGTGCAACGCCGCCGAGACGCTGCTGGTCCACCAGGACATCGCCCCCGAGTTCCTGCCGCGAGCCCTGGACGCCCTCGCGAACGCCGGGGTCACCGTGCACGCCGACGAAAGGGTGATGGCGTACGCCAAGGACTCCCGGGCGACGGTGGTCGAGGCCACGGCGGAGGACTGGGACACGGAGTACCTCTCGTACGACATCGCCGCCGCGGTCGTGGACTCCCTGGACAAGGCCGTGCAGCACATCCGGCTGTGGAGTTCCGGCCACACCGAGGCGATCGTCACCACCTCGCAGCAGGCCGCCCGCCGCTTCACCCAGTTGGTCGACTCGACGACGGTCGCCGTGAACGCGTCGACGCGCTTCACGGACGGCGGCCAGTTCGGCTTCGGTGCGGAGATCGGCATCTCCACGCAGAAGCTGCACGCCAGGGGGCCGATGGGCCTGCCGGAGCTGACCAGCACGAAGTACATCGTCACCGGGGACGGGCACGTACGGCGCTGAGCGGCCGCGGGATGGCTTCCACGCCGCTGAGCGGGCGCTCAGCGGCGGGCGGGCAGGCGGTGTCCGGTAACCACCGGTGAACTGTCTCGCCAGGCGGATGAATGTCCTTACCGTCTGCCCAAAGGGACCCCCCAGGTCTACTCTGGGTCCGTGCCGGAGGACGTGGGGGGCACGCCGTTTGGCGACGGCCGGGAGCCCGACGACGACCGCGACCGCGGAGGTATGGACGAAGAGTTCGCCTCCGTGGTCTTCGACGAGGCCTTCGTAAGGGCCGCCGTGGTCCACGAGCCGACGGCCGTGGAGAGACTCCTCGCCGCCGCCCAGGCCCGCGCGGATGCCCAGGAAGCCGAGGCGCGCCGGGCGCGCTCCAGGGGCGCACGCGGCGACGACGAGCGCTACGAGGACGGATTCCTCCCCGACGGCGGCACCGGCTTCGGCCATGGCCGAGAGCTCGACGACCTGGACGACACGGAGATCCTGGAGGGCCGCTACGGCGCGCGGGGCCCGTACGGCAGGGTCTACGGCAAGGGCGCCCGCTGGCACCGCCCGGTAGCCTGGATGCTGGCCCTCGTGATGGGCATAGGCATGGTCGCGCTGGCCTTCACCGCGGTCTACCGGGGCTCGTCCTCCGGCCGCCAGGAGCCGATGCCGCCGCCCGCCTCGACCGGTGTGGAACAGGGCCAGGACGCGAGCCCGGGCATGGGCCCCTCGGCCTCGGTCTACTCGCCGCCGGCGTTCTCGGCGGTACCGCGGACGCCCTGAGGGCTCACCCAAAGGCGTTCGACATCCGTTCGAAAACCTGGTGAGAACCTGTCAGAACTTGTCGTGTACCAGGGCGTTTACCGGGGCTCCGGGAGACCTACTCTGAAGGTATGGGCGGGGCTGGAGACCCACCTGAGGGGACACCCGAGGGCGCTCCCGGTGGTGGCGAGGACGAGTACCGACCCGTCGTCTTCGACGAGTCGTTCGTCCGTGCTGCCCGCCTCCAGGAGTACTCCGCGCGAGAGCGGATGGCCGACCACGCCCCGGCGGTACGCCGCCGCCCTGCACTGCACCGCGGACTGCCCCGGCAGGCGCTGATCCTTCTCCTGCTGATCGCGCTCGCCTTCGGCACCGCTGTCTACATGGGCGTGCGCCACCCGTACCAGGCACCCAAGGCGCAGCCCGTCGAGCCGCTGCGGATGACGGTGATACCCCTCGCCCCGCAGTCCGCCGTACCCGGCTCCACGGACCCCGAGGCGCTGTACGCGCACAGCCCCGCCGCCGAGTTCCGTGTGGGCGCCGAGGGCATCACTTTCCCCGCCGCCCGACGCACCTCGCACTTCTCCGAAAGCCAGGTCGTCGCCGCCCTGACCACCGCGAGGGACTACGTCGTCGAGTCCTCGCTCGATCCGGCCGTCCTCACCGGCGGCTCCGTGCGTCCGGTACGGCTTCTGCTGAACCCGCTCCAGCTCGACCAGTTCGACCAGAGCTTCGCCCACCCGGCCGCCGACGGGCGGCACGCGCCCACCGGCTGGCTGATCCGCTTCGACCCGTCGCGCGCCCAGCTCGCCGACCACAAGATCCGTGTCCAGGGCACGCTCCAGGCCGCGGAGATCAATTCCGACACGCTGGAGGTCACGGCCGACCACACCGTGGTGTACGCGCTGAAGCCGACAGGTTCCGACGTGAAGGCGAAGACCTCGCTGTTCACCGTGCGGCGCGGGCTGACCTTCCGCTTCGACCGCGACGACCTGCGTATGCACCAGGCGGAGCTGGTCACCTCGTACGTCCAGGCCGGTCCGCTCGCCTGCGCCGAGGACGCCACGAACCACCTCCACGCGCTGCTCGCGGGCCAGACCGCGAAGGCAGGCACCCCGGCCGGCACGAACCCCTACGCCACGGACAGCGCCACGGCCCTGTGCGGCTCCCTGTCGAGGAACGCCCAGCCGACGGCGTGAGGGCGCGGAACCCCCTCCGGCCGCCCTCGGAGCGCCGCTCCCGCAGTCCGACGGACCCCGCAGGGTGGCTGGAGCAGCACGGCGTATTGGGTCCCGGCCGGCCGGGGGCCCTTGCGAACGGAGCCGGCGCTGGTGCGGGCGGAGGTGTCGTCGTCAGTCCTCGCCGTACGGGCTTTCGTCGGCCGGGGGGCTGTCCTGTGGCTCGCGCGGCGTGTCCTTGGGGGCGGGGCTCGCGAAGCCGGCGAAGCCGCGGCGGACCCGGCCGCCGAGGTCCCCCGCGCCGCCCGCGAGATCGTTGACCAGCTTCATCAGCGGGTCCTTGGACTCCTTCACATCGCTCGCGTAGCTGGCCGCCGACTGCCGGAAGGAGTCCGACACCGGCGTGTCCTTGTCCTCGGTGCGCCGCGGGTAGTGGCCATCCATGATCCGCTGGTAGTCCCGGGACGCGGCCCACTTCTTCAGCTCGGCCGCCCGGACCGTGGCGAAGGGGTGGCTGCGCGGCAGCACGTTGAGGATCTTGAGCACGGAGTCACGCAGATCGCCCCCGGCGTCGTACTCCTCGGCCTGTTCCAGGAACGCGTCCACGTTCATCTCGTGCAGATGGTTCCCACCCGCGATCTTCATCAGCCCCCGCATCGAGGCCTGCAGATCCTGCCCCACCAGCAGCCCGGCCCGGTCCGCCGACAGCTCGGACTTGCGGAACCACTCCCGCAGCGCGGTCACCATGGCCGAGATCGCGAGGTTGCCCAGCGGTATCCACGCCACCCGCAGCGCCAGGTTCGTCAGGAAGAGCAGAATGGTCCGGTAGACGGAGTGGCCGGACAGCGCGTGCCCCACCTCGTGCCCGACGACCGCCCGCGTCTCCTCTTCGTCCAGCAACTCCACGAGCCCTGTGGTCACGACGATGATCGGCTCGTCGAGGCCGATGCACATGGCGTTCGGCTGTGGGTCCTGGGTGACGTACATCGGCGGGACCTTCTCCAGGTCCAGGATGTAACAGGCGTCCCGCAGCATGTCGTTGAGGTGGACGAACTGCGCGTCCGAGACCCGCACCGAGTCGGAGAGGAACAGCAGCCGCAGGCTGCGCTCGGGCAGCAGACTGCTGAGTGCCTTGAACACCGTGTCGAAGCCACTGAGCTTACGCAGTGCCACCAGGGCCGAACGGTCCGCCGGGTGTTCGTACGCGCGCGAGGAGATCCCCGGAAAACGCCTGCGCTGCCTGCTCGGCACGTTCTCGTGCCCGTTCTGCTCACGGCCGTCGTCGGACATGTGTTCCCCCATGTGTCTGATGGCTCACTGTGCGATTGATCATCGGCCCACCGCCCGTTGGGACGGCCGCGCGGTGCGCTACGGCCCAACGATGTGCCCCCCCGAAGCGTTGTCCAGCCTAGGCGGAGATACGGTGACAGGGCAGCAACCCTAAGGAGCGATCCCATGGAGCACATTCCCGCCGCCTGGCTCACCGAGGCCGCGACGGCCGCCGCACGGCAGGGTCCCGGCAACCTGCTCCGCGTCGTGCTGATCGTGATGGTCTTCGGCTGCGCCCTGACCGCCTGGTTCCTGCTGCGGGGGTACAAGCGCAAGGACCGCTGACCGGCTCACGGGCGAGGCCCCCGAGGGGAGCCGCGCCATGAACCGGCACCGCCGTGCCACTCGGCCCGCGCCCATCCTTCCCTCCCCCGGCAACGCCTCCCTCCCCAACGGCGGAGTCGGCGTGAGCGGCGTGGAGCCACCCGCTTACGATGAGCCGACGTCTTTATCCCGCCCACACCGGATAGGTACTGCCGAAGATGAGCTTCCACAGCACCGCTGCCCAGTTGGCCACCCTCGCCGAGGGCGAAGGTGAACGCCACGCGAGCATCAGCCCCTTCATGACGGGCGGCTCGGCCCTCGTCATCCTCCTCCTGCTGCTGTGGATCACCACCCGCTTCAACCGGGACCGCTGAGTCCGGCGATGTGCCTGGCCGCGGCCGTCCGCGGGGGCCCGTGGGTCGGTGCCCGGCGGCCGGGCCGGTAGGGTCTGCACGCATGGGAGAGCAGCACATGCCCACCGGTCCGGCGAAGGGCACGGGTCCCGGCCCCGGCAGTGGGCCGTCGAACCCGGGCAAACGCCGCCTCGGCGTGATGGGCGGAACGTTTGACCCGATCCACCACGGGCACCTTGTCGCGGCCAGTGAGGTCGCCGCGCAGTTCCACCTCGACGAGGTGGTGTTCGTGCCCACCGGCCAGCCGTGGCAGAAGACCCATCGCAAGGTGAGCCCGGCCGAGGACCGCTATCTGATGACGGTCATCGCGACCGCCGCGAACCCCCAGTTCTCGGTCAGCCGTATCGACATCGACCGCGGCGGTCCCACCTACACCACGGACACCCTGAGGGACCTGAAGGCCCTCAATCCCGACACCGACCTTTTCTTCATCACCGGCGCCGACGCGCTGAGCCAGATCCTCACCTGGCGCTACACGGACGAATTGTTCTCCCTCGCGCACTTCATCGGCGTCACCCGCCCCGGTCACACTCTGGCCGACCCGGGCCTTCCCGAGGGCGGTGTCTCGCTCGTCGAGGTTCCCGCGCTCGCCATCTCGTCCACAGACTGCCGTGAGAGAGTCGCCGCGGGCGAACCGGTCTGGTATCTGGTGCCGGACGGCGTGGTGCGCTACATCGACAAACGGCAGCTGTACCGCGGCGAGTGAGCCGAGAGGGGCACCGGTGAACGATCGATACGACGGATACTCGGGCGGCGACCAGTACGAACTCGTCGGCTACGACCAGTTCGGGCAGCCTGTGTACCGGCAGGTGCCCGTGCAGCAGACCCCGCAGGGCTACGACCCCTATGGCACGCAGCAGCACCAGCAGCACCAGCAGCCTCATCAGCCTCAGCACCACCAACAGCCCCAGGGCTACGGCCATGACCCGTACGCGACCGGCCCACAACGGCCCATGGCGCCGTACAACACCGGTCAGCAACAACCCGTGTCGTCCCATGACAACGGCCAGCAGCCGCCCGTCGCCGCGCACGCCCCCTACACCCCGTACGGCACCGCCACGGCCGGGAGCGGCTACGCCCCCTACGGCCGGACCGCAACCAGCGGACAGCAGTCGCGCGTTGTCGAACAGACCGGCTACATCCCGCAGCAGGCGAGCCCGGCCGACGGCGATCCGGGTCACGCGAGCGGCGCAGCCGGCGCCGACTCCGACGACGCGGCCCGGCGGACGGGCGCCTCGGCCGAGAACGAGCCGCGCGGCGACCGCGACTACCGCACCGAGCAGTTCGCCTTCGTCGAGGACCCCGACGGCGACCCCGAAGACGTCATCGACTGGCTGAAGTTCACCGAGAACCGCACCGAGCGCCGCGAGGAGGCCAGACGCCGCGCCCGCAGCCGGATCGTCGCCCTGGTCGTGGTCGTCGCTCTGGTGGCCGTCGGCGGCGTCGGCTACCTCTGGTACGCGGGCGAGCTGCCCGGCATCTCCTCCGGCTCGAAGTCCGCTACGACGACGGCCGCGGGCGCCCAGAACCGCGACGTGATCGTCGTCCACCTGCACAACACGAACGGCGGCGGAACCGCCACCGCGCTGCTCGTCGACAACACGACCACCAAGCAGGGCGCCACCGTCCTGCTGCCCAACTCCCTTGCCCTCAGCTCCGACGACGGCACCACGACCACCCTCGCCAAGTCGGTCGCCGACGACGGCTCCTCCGGCACCAGCGACGCCATCGACTCCGTCCTGGGCACCAAGATCGAGGGCACCTGGCGCCTCGACACCCCGTACCTCGACAACCTCGTCGAACTCGTCGGCGACATCGAGGTCACCACCAACACCGACGTCCCCGACCCCGACGCCAAGAAGAAGAGCAGCGAACCCCTCGTGCACAAGGGGCAGGACCAGACCCTCAGTGGCAAGATGGCCGTGGCCTACGCCACCTACCGCGCCTCCGGCGAGTCCCAGGACGCCCAGCTGGAGCGCTTCGGTCAGGTCATGCAGGGCGTGCTGCGCAAGATGTCCTCGGACCCGCAGGCCGCGACGGTCACGGTGCAGACGCTCGCCCAGATCCTCGACCCGTCGCTGAGCGACAAGGACCTCGGCACCTTCCTCGCCAAGCTCGCCGACCAGGCCAAGGACGGCGACTACAAGACGGAACTGCTGCCGGTCCAGTCCGACGGCACCGTCGGCCAGGAGGCCACCGACACCGTCGTCAAGAACCTGCTCGGCGGCACTGTGAAGAGCCCGCAGGCCGGTGACGCCGTCCGGGTCGGCATCACGAACGCCACCGGCTCCAAGGCCGCCGCCGAGCAGGCCCGCGTCGTCCTCGTCAACGGCGGCTACACCTTCATCGACGCAGGCACCGGCACCGCCCAGGCCATGTCCCAGATCACATACGCCGACGCCGGCGACAAGGAGAACGCGATGGAGGTCGCCAAGACCCTGGGACTGCCCACCGGCAGCGTCAAGAAGGGCGGGGTCACGTCGAACGCCAATGTCTCGGTCGTCCTCGGCCAGAACTACAAGACATCCTCGTAACGCGCGCGACATCCCGCGGCGCCGTGGCGTGATCCGTTAATCACATGGGGTGCCGTCGGCGGTCCGTGAGATCCTTGAGGTTAATGACCGCCGACGGAAAGCCCTGTAGTGACCGCCACGGACCGCTCTCTCGAACTCATCAACGCCGCCGCCCAGGCGGCCGCCGACAAGCTCGCGCACGACATCATCGCCTACGACGTCAGCGATGTGCTGTCGATCACGGACGCCTTCCTGCTGGCCTCCGCACCCAACGACCGCCAGGTCAAAGCCATCGTCGACGAGATCGAGGAGCGGCTGCTCAAGGAACTCGGCGCCAAGCCGGTGCGCCGCGAGGGCGACCGCGAGGCCCGCTGGGTGCTGTTGGACTACGTCGACATCGTGGTGCACGTCCAGCACAGCGAGGAGCGTGTCTTCTACGCACTGGAGCGGCTGTGGAAGGACTGCCCCGAGTTGGAGCTGCCCGCCGACGCCAAGGCCACCCGCGGCAAGGCCGCCGAGCACGCCCGGCTGCAGGCCGCCGAGGAGGCCGCGGAGCTGGGCGGGGAGCTGCGGTGACGGCCACAAGCGCCGACACCGGGAAGAAGAGCCGGGGCCGCCGCCTCATCCTGTGGCGCCACGGTCAGACGGCATGGAACGTGGAGCGCCGTTTCCAGGGCTCCACCGACGTCGAGCTGACCGAGACCGGCGTCGGCCAGGCCCGTCGCTCCGCCCGCCTGCTCGCTTCCCTGAAGCCGGACGCGATCGTCGCCTCCGATCTCAAGCGCGCCACCGCCACGGCCGCCGAGCTGGCCGCGCTCACGGGCTTGGACGTCAGCCACGACGAGGCCCTGCGCGAGACGTACGCGGGCGTCTGGCAGGGGCTGACCCATGAGGAGATCATCGCCCGGTACGGCGCGGAGTACGCCGCCTGGAAGCGCGGTGAGCCCGTCCGACGCGGCGGCGGCGAACTGGAGACCGAGGTGGCCGACCGTGCCGCCCCCGTGGTGCTGCGGCACGCCGAGAAGCTCCCCGAGAACGGCACGCTCGTGGTAGTCAGCCACGGCGGCACGATCCGCACGACCATCGGCCGCCTGCTCGGCCTGGAGGCCCACCACTGGGAGAGCCTCGGCGGTCTCTCCAACTGCTGCTGGTCCGTCCTCGGTGAGGGCATCCGCGGCTGGCGCCTCCTGGAGCACAACGCGGGCACCCTGCCGGAGCCGGTCCTCGGCGACGACGACTGACACCTCCTCACCCGGTGCCGGGACCCGGATTTCACTTTCCGGCAGGTCGCAGGCTAAAGTTCTTCTTGTTCGCCCCGCCGAGCGGGGCGAAACACCATGCGGCTCCGCCGCGTGGCACAAGGGGCTATAGCTCAGTTGGTAGAGCGCCTGCATGGCATGCAGGAGGTCAGGAGTTCAATTCTCCTTAGCTCCACAGATCGACACTCTTGAGTTGTCAAAGATCGATACAGAAGGGTCCCGTCCTGTGGAGGGCGGGATTTTTCATTTGCCCCGCGCAGCCACCGTTCGTCTCACGGTGTGTCTCACGTCATCTCGGCCGGTGCCATCGCCGACGGCGGCCACAGCCGCTGCCTGCTCTCCCGCAGGAGCGCCATCTTCTCCCGCGCGTCCGCGTCCTCCGGTGTGTACGCCACGATCCGGCACTCCGGCATCCCGTTGATCGACAGCGACACCGAGTTCATCCTCAACTCGCCCACCGCTGCATGGCGGAACGTCTTCACCCGCGGCCCGGGCGGTATCACCTCGCCGCTCGCCCAGAGCTCGGCGAAATACTCGCTGGCCGCGGACAGCCTGAGTATGAAGTCCTCCCAGGCCGGCTCGCCCACGTGTCTGCCGTACGCGGAACGCAGCGTGGCCACCATCACGGGAAGCTCCTCCTCCCGGTACACCATGGGACAGGCCTCCTCGGACACCGCGAACAGCGTCCACAGCACGTTGCGCGCGCCGACGTCCTTGGTGACCGGGACCTGGAACAGGTCGCCGTAGGCGGGGTTGACGGCGAGGACGTCGTAGCGCGAGTTGTAGACGACCGCCGGATGGGGGTCGAGGGCGTCGATCAAGGTCTGGATCTCCGGCCCGACCTGTTGCGCCAGACCCTCCGGGCCGTGGTCGTAGGGCACCTCTGCCAAGTGGTACAGATGCTCGCGCTCCGGCTGGTCCAGGCGCAGGGTGCGCGCCACCGCGTCCAGGACCTGCGGCGAGGCGTTGATGGGGCGGCCTTGCTCGAGCCACGTGTACCAGGTGATGCCCACACCGGAGAGCTGCGCCACCTCCTCGCGGCGCAGGCCCGGTGTCCGGCGCCGGAACCCCGGCGGCATGCCCACGTCGGCGGGTGTCACCCGGGCCCGCCTGCCACGCAGAAACGCGGCCAGCTCCGGCCTGCGGCGCTGTGTCGTCGTCATTTCCTCATACCCCCGTCGTCCATCGTCGGGACCGGAGCCGGCTGCTGCCAGGTGCTGTCAGTACCAGCATCGGCGGGCTCTCGTTACCCGTACCCAGCCGTCGTCAGGCTCGAAGACATGACGACGACAACCCCGGCGGGCCCCGGATCGACCCCCGGAACCCGACCTGTCACCAGTAAAACCCCCGCCACTGACAATCGGCCCCGCCGACTGCTCGCGGTCGTGCTCACGGCACAGTTCATGGCCCTGCTCGACGTCTTCATCGTGAACGTCGCCGTGCCCACGATCGGTTCCGAACTCCACGCGAGCGGCGCCGGGCTGCAGTCGGTCGTCGCCGGGTACTCCATCACATACGCCGTGCTGCTGATCACCGGCGCCCGCCTCGGCGACCTGCTCGGCCACCGTCGCGTCCACCTCGCCGGACTCGCCTTGTTCACGGCCGCCTCGCTGGCCTGCGGACTCGCCGAGGGTACGGGGGAGTTGATCGCCTTCCGGCTGGTGCAGGGCGCCGGATCGGCCATGATGATCCCGCAGGTGCTCAGCCTGATCCAGCGTCATTTCACCGGGGAGGAACGGGCGAAGGCGCTCGGCGCTTACTCAGCCGTACTTGCCACTGGTGCCGCCGCCGGGCAGGTGCTGGGCGGGGTTCTGGTCAGCGCCGACCTGTTCGGCACCGGCTGGCGGCCGGTCTTCCTCGTGAATGTGCCCGTCGGCGTCGTCCTTCTCGCAGTCGGGAGCCGCGTCCTGCCGCGGGACGACTTCCACGCCCTCGAGCGCTCATTAGAGGACCATCCCTTCTGCAGCCCTCTTCGGTAGGGTTGTGACC
>CBFHCJ010000092.1:0-14341 GCA_965654005.1 uncultured Streptomyces sp.
CGGGGAGAGGGCGCCGTCCGTAGTGCGCCCAGCATGGGCGATCGAGAGGTCGTAGTACCGCCCGCCGGAAGCTCAGCTTTCCGGTGGGTCGGCCGGGATGAATCCGTGAATGCAGCGGGCCGGGAAGGGCCGAATACCGAGTGGGACGGGTGATGTGGTGGTTGCTCGTGCCGCTCACGTGGACCGCAGCGCGGTGCCGTACCGGCGGTCCAGCCGAAGTGTTCTCGAGCAGCGTCTCGACGCCGTTACCGGGCCGTGTCGGAGACTTACAACGGCTGACACAATGAGGTGGATTGGCGCTGTGAGCCGTGTCCCGGTGGCAAGTTGAGCGTCGCCCTGGGCGTGGGGGCATCGCCGTGGATCGTGTCGGATGAGCTGTGGGAGCGGATCGAGCCGCTGTTGCCGAGGAGGGAGCGCAGGTTCCGGTATCCGGGGCGTAAGCCGTTGCCGGACCGGCAGGTGCTGTGCGGGATCTTGTACGTGCTGCACACGGACATCCAGTGGGAGTACCTGCCGCAGGAGCTGGGGTTCGGTTCGGGAATGACGTGCTGGCGCCGGCTGCGGGACTGGAATGCGGCCGGGGTCTGGCAGCGGCTGCACGAGGTGCTGCTGGCCGAACTGAACGCGGCGGGCAGGCTGGATCGGTCCCTCTGCGTAGTCGACTCTTCCCACGTCAGGGCGCTAAAAGGGGGCTCGCAACGGGCCCGTCGCCGGTCGACCGGGGTCGCGCAGGCTCCAAACACCACCTGATCACCGACGGGCATGGCACCTCGCTCGCCGTCATCCTGACCGGCGGCAACCGCAAAGACGTCACCCAGCTCCTGCCCCTGCTCGACACCGTCCCGCCCGTCCGCGGCCGAGTCGGCCGACCGCGCCGTGGGGCGGTCGCGCTCTACGCGGACCGCGGCTACGATCACGACTGCACCGCCGACAGGTCCGCGCCCGCGGCATCGTGCCCGCTATCGCACGGCGCGGCACTGACCACGGCAGCGGTCTGGGTGTCTACCGGTGGGCCGTCGAGCGGACCTTGCAACTGCCTGGCCGCACGGCTTGCGTAGGTTGCGCGTGCGCTGGGAAAGACGAGCGTACATCCACGAAGCGTTCCTCTACCTCCCCACCAGCCTGATCACCCATCGACAACTCAAGTCATGGTGTTAGCCGTCGTCGGTGCAGCACCTCGCCCGCCTCCTCGGCGACGCTGCGCAGTAATTGGCTGAGCCGGCGCTGGTCGGCGTGATGATGCGGCTGCCGGCCCCCGGCCGCAGCCGTGTAGTGCGCCGTTCGGTGCCGTGGGCGATCGGTCTGGTCAGCTCTGTCTGTCTGGCCGCCGCGGTGCTGGGCATGGGAGAGGTCGGCATCGCGGGAAAGGACTTCAAGCGCGAGCTGATCGCGCGGCACATCCTGTGCCTACCGCTGTCCGCTGCCCATACCGGACAGCCTTTGTGGCATGCTGCAGGGGTGTTGCGCGAACAACGCGGTGTCGGGCACATCATGGTGCTGGTCATCGCCGAACTCGACGGCCTCGAGGCCCAGTCACGCACTCAGCCAGCGGCAGGGGCACCGCTCCGGAGTGGGTCGCTCGCACTCGAGGCTGGACGTCCGAGAAGGGGGCCGCTCTGCTCCGGCGGAGGAGTATGTCAGCCGCTCCCCATTGTGCCGCCGCCGCGAGCCCCCAGGCAGCGCTGTCCGTCGGCCCTGACGCCGTGACGCCGACGGACAACGAGCCGGCTCCTTGAGGTCACATGAGCGGGTGGAGAGACAGGCCGAGCTGGCGGGCGATGTTCACCTCCTCACACAGGAACCAGCCCTCGACCATGCGGCCGTCGTCGTCGAAGCGGAGGAATCCGACCTCGGTGTACTCCAGGCGTTCTCCAGTGGGCGGTACGCCCAGGTACTCGCCGCTGTGCACCGCGCTGATGCGCCAGCGCGCCCAGACGGTGTCGCCTTCTCCGCCGATGGCCTCGATGGTCCGCCGCTGGTCGGAGAGCGCCTCTGTCATGCGCTTCCAGCCGCTGGTGAAGCGCTCGTACGCGGTGCCCGACTGCGGATACGGAGGACGGTTCCTGGAGGCCATGAGGTCGGCGGTACCGGCCCGCAGAGCGGTGAAGTCAGGGGAGAAGATCTTTTCGACCAGCTCCAATCGCCCCTTGACGATCACCTCCTCCTGGAGGAGGCGAAAGGTGGCCTTGTTGCGCTCGACGACGTCTTGCTCGCGCGGGGTCATGAGTTGCTCCCAGAGTGATCGGGGACGGGGGTACGGCGACGGGTGGCCAGCGTGCCCAGCGCGGCGACGACCGCGAGACCCAGGGCGGCCAGTCCCCAGAGGGTGCCCTCGATGTTCCAGCCGAGGACATGGTCGAGGGAATAGCGGCCCGGCCCGGTGAACGCAACGGCCCAGGCGGCCAGGCACAACATCAGCGGGAACTCCGCCCCGCCTTTGGCGAACATGCCGCGTTTTCCAGCCACGGCGAGGATCGCGACCAGCATGGTGCCGACGACGACCGCGGACCCGAGCGGGGTGAGCAGGCCGAACACCAGCAGCATGCCTCCGCCGAACTCGCACAGGCCGGCGAGGAACGCGTGCAGGCGCCCGGGCCGCAGGCCCAGACCGGCGAAGTAAGCCCCGGTGGCGTTCAGCCCGTGGCCGCCGAACCACCCGAAGAGCTTCTGCAGGCCGTGCGGTGCGAGGGTGAGGCCGGCGGACAGCCGCAGTACGAGCAGTCCGATGTCCAGGTGGGCGCCGTTCACGACCGCTCCCCGGTCAGCTCGCGGTAGACGGGCACCACCTTGTCGACGAACCGCTGCATGGAGTCCATCACCGTGGCCCGGTCCATGAATCCCCAGCTGAACCAGAGCATCATGTGGCCCAGACCGATGCGCTGGTAGGCGGCGAGCTGTTCGGCCACCCGCTCCGGCCCACCGTAGATGACGGCTCGCTCCAGGTAGTCGTCCTTCTTGTGCATCATGTCGGAGCTCTTCTCCGCGGCCTCGGACGCTGTTCGGTCGGCCCGCGCCACACCGGCCTCGGCGCGGTCGGCGGAGCGCCCGTAGTTGGCCGCGTCGATGTAGGTCTCGACCAGGGGCTCGACCTCGGTGCGGGCGGTGGTGTCGTTCTCGCCTACGTAGATCATCTTGGCCAGGCCGGTCCAGTGCAGACAGCGCCGAATGTGCTCGTCGTCGTATCCCGCACTGGCCAACGCATCTTGGTACGTGTGCAGTTGGCGGGCCGCGTGTTCGGGGCCGAAGCGCCCCATGAGCAGGGCCAGGCCCTCTTTTCCGGCGGCGACGGTGCTCTCGTCGGACAGGCAGGCGCGGGCCAGCAGAGGACCGCCCTCGGTGAGCGGCGCGGGCATGATGCGGGCGTGCACGGTACCGGAGTCCGTCGGCGTGCTCCAGGCCAAAGGCGGGTCACCCATGCGCATCGCCCAGGCCTGCCGCGCCAGGTCCAGATTGTGGGAGAGGGCCGCGTGCCGGGTGCCGAGGGGTCGGCCGATCCCGTCGAACTCGATGGAGGAGCCGCCGGAGCCGATGCCGACGACGAGGCGTCCGCCGGTGAGCTGGTCGAGCAGATTGACCTGTTCGGCGAAGCGCATCGGATGGTGCAGTGGCAGAGTGGCGACGGTGAGCACCACCCATGCCTGCTGAAGCCTGGCGGCGAGATACGAGCCGAAGAGGAAGGGGTCGGCATAGGTGTTGTAGTTGCTGAAGTGGTGTTCGGTCAGGCAGATGGAGCGGAAGCCGTGGCGGTCGGCGAATTCGGCTTCCTCGATGGTGTCCCGGATGATGCGGGAGTCGTGGTCGGGTCCTGAAGTCTGCGGGTTGAGGTAGAGAGAGAAGTCCATGAGGTGATACGGCCTTTCCATCTGTGGGGAGGGGCCAGGGGTCAGGACGCGGGGGCGGCGCTGGACCGGAACGAATCGAGCCGGGGGACGGAGGCCAGTTGGCCGACGTCGTGCGCCATGGTCCAGAACGCCTTGACGCCGGCTTCGTCCTGGGTCGCGAGATTGCCGTAGCGCAGGTCCGATGTGCGCCACCACCACTTCAGATAGGCGGCGTCAGCGGAGTTCCCGTTGGCGACGGCCTTGGCCACCTCGTCCTTGTGTTCGCGCGCGTAATCGGTGCTCTCCCGCATGGCCGTGACGATTTTCCGCAGGTCGTCGGCGCGGGACTTCTCCATCGCCGGATAGGTGATGAGCACTGTCTGGACGGGGGCGGCGCCGGTCAGTTTCGTGGCCTCCTTGCTGACATGCAGCACGGGTCTCTGCTTGTCCTGCGTCTCGGCGAGGAAGCGCGGACGGTTCAGGCTCACCGCTGCGTCCAGGGCGCCCTGCTTCATCAGGGACAGCATGGCGTCGGGCGGGGTGACCTGCAGCTTGACGTCGCCCCCCTGCTCCTTGCCCTGCAGTCCGTACCCTTTGTCGAGGACATACCGCAGCTGGGTGGTGGAGCTGCCCGTGGGCGCGCTGATGGCCACGGTCCGACCCTTGAGGTCTTCGGGATTCTTGATCTTCGAATCGGCCGGGACGTCGACGACGGTCGCGTCGAGGTCCTCGACGCCGGCGCTGAGGACCTTGGTGTCCAGCCCCCTGGTGCCGGCGATCGCTACCGCGACAGGCGAGGTCTCGACGATGTTGTACTGCCGTGACTGATAGGCCTGTTGGGCGGTCTGGGTCGGTATGTAGGAAATCTTCACCTTCACCCCCGCCAGGTCGACCTTGCCCTTCTCGAGGGCCCAGAAGGCCATGTGGCGGGTGGGGTCGTCCAGCACCGCGATCGTGATCGTGGCGCCGCTCGCGTTCGTGGCCTTGCCTGCATCGGCGTGGTCCGCTCCGCACGCGGTCAAAAGCGCGGCGAAGCCGGTGAGCGAGAGGGCGCTCACCGCTGTGTTTCCGAGCCGTCGAAGGCGGCGCCCGTTCAGCGAAGTTCTCATGATGACGTCCTTGTCATGTTCGGCGGAGAGGATGAGTCAGCGAGTGGAGACCGAGCTGGTCCGGTATCGAAGCAGCACGTTCTCGAGCGGCTGCAGGATGAGCTTGTCGACGGCGTAGACGATGATGATCAGCGTGAGGATCGAGGCGTAGAGCGTGCTGGAGTCGAACTGCTCGCGTGCGTTGTTCAGCAGGTAACCGAGGCCCGTCGAGGCGCCGAAGATCTCGGCGACGATCGCCACTTTCCAAGCCGCGCCGTACGACAGACGCAGCGCGGTGAACAGATAGGGCGCGAGGTAGGGGCCGACGACCTTCGCCAGCACCCGCCGATTGCTGCGGGTGAAGCTCCGGGCCATCTCCACGGTCTCGGCGTCGAGCGCCTTGAGCCCCTCCCACACGGTGATGGCGGTGAAAGGCAGGATGATCGCGACCTCGACGAAGATCACAGCGGTGGTGGACACACCGAGCCAGTACATGCCGACGATCGCCCACCCGATGCTGGGGAAGGCATTGACGAACGGCAGCAGCCGGTCCACCAGCAGACCCCTGAGCAGCGGGATGTAACGGGCTGTGACGGCGAGCACGGTTCCCATGACGAGCGCGATCACCACGGAGGTTCCCACGCGCAGGAAGGAGGTGTAGGTGTTGCGGTAGTAGGCGCTGTCGCCCGCGAGGAGGTCCCAGGTCCGGGTGACCACGTCGACCGGACTGGGGACGATGTACTCCGGTTGATAGCGCGAGGCGATCCACCAGACGACGAGAGCGAGAGCCGGCACGCCGTTGGTGATCAGGAAGTAGCAGGTACGCCATACCCTGCCGGGCCTGGAGGAGGCGGGATCAGGGGTCAGCCGGGCGGGTGCGGGCCGCAAACGGCGGCGCTGGGTCGGCGCGGTGGTGGTCATCGAATCACTCCTCATCCGCGGTGCAGTCGCCGTCGCCGCTGTTGACGCCGTCCGCGGCGCCGTCCTTCAGCCCGAGGGCCGCACGCATCCGCAGTCGTATCTCGTGCAGGTGGGGGTCGTCGTCGAGATCGCGCGGGCGCTCGGCAGGCAGCGTCATCTCACTGACAATGCGGGTCGGCTTTCCGGAGAAGATCAGGACGCGGTCCGCAAGGGCCAGCGCGTCGTCGATGTCATGGGTGACGAACAGGACGGTCTTGCCGGTCCGCGCCCACAGGTCGTGGATCTCACCCCGCAACCGTTTGCGTGTGGACACGTCCAACGCGGACAGCGGCTCGTCCATGAGGATGATCCGCGGATCGAGCGCGAGGGCGCGGGCGATGGAGACACGCTGGCGCTCGCCACCGCTCAACGCCCCTGGGTACTTGCGCTGATCGTTGCCGAGTCCGGCGAGTTCCAGCTGTTCCACGGCACGTTGACGGCGTGCCGCACGGTCGGCCGATGAGCCGCGCAATTCCATCCCGAGCATCACATTCGACAGCACGTTGCGCCACGGCAGCAGCCGTGGCTGCTGGAAGACGTAGGCCAGTTCCGACCAGGCTTCCTCCGGCGGACGGCCGGCTACGCGGATGCGGCCCGAGTCCTGTCGGAGCAGGCCGCCGAGCAGGCGGAGGGTGGTGGACTTTCCACAACCGCTCGGGCCGAGCAGACAGACGAACTCGCCTTCTTCAACGCGGAAGTCGATGTGGGCGAGGACCGTTTCGCCCGCGAACGCCGTTGTGACACCTGAGAACTCCACGGCGGGGTCCCCGCGTTCGTCGTACGGCTCCTTTGACGTCGTCGGGAGGGGGGCGACTGAGCGATGCGGCCCAGGGGGAAGCGTAGACATGGATCTCCTCGGGGATCACCGACCACGCGATGTGGGGAGGCGCTTCGCCGGTGTGGGAGGGTGTGGAGAGTTCGGACGCTGATTCGTGCGTACTGAGTCATTTGGGTAAGCGGATCCGGAGCGACTCGTTCCACCTCCGAAGAGGCACGATAGTGTGTACACATGACCCGTCAGGGTGTCCATCCTTGCGTCACGACTTTTTCTCGGACGTCAAGCAGCGTTCGCCGGGGGGCGGGACGCCCAAAGGCCGGATCGCCACAAAATCCACTGATTTTTCGTACGTCAGCGCCACGCCAGAGGCCGCGATGAAGATCCAATGACCACCGGGATCGCCGGCCCGGCCATGCATCACGCGCGTGCCTTCGCCCCTGGAAGCCGAGGCTCAGTCGTGGCGACGGTAACCTGCACCGCGCCCGCAAACGAGGGTCCCAGGCCGGTACGGCTGATCCGGGCCCAGTACCGCGACCAGCATCTTTAGGACCGAGCATGCAAGGGGACGCGCGACCCCGCATGCTCGGCAACTTCCCGCGATCTGCGCCGCCGCACGTTCGTGCAGCGACGTCAGAGCGCAGCTGGAGGCGCGGCCCGAACAGATGCGAAGGGGCTGAATCAGAGAATTTCCGGTTCCTACGGATTCCCAGAGGCCGCACCTCCAGGTAATGTCCCCTCGCGATCGAAACTGTACACACATTGCGGTGGGGCTGGCTTGAGCTTTCACTTGCCCCCGAGCAAGGGAGCCGCGCAGACACCGTCTGGCGTCAGACAGATCGAGGTAGCGATGACATATCCAAATCGGCGTGCGTTGCTCACCGCGGCCGCAACGGTCGGCGCAACACTGGCGGTGGGGCGGCCGGCCTCGGCCGCCGCCCCGCAGAACAACAGCGCAGCGCCGCACGGGCAGAGCGCGGACCTCATCCTGGTGGGCGGGCGCATCGCCACCATGGATCGCAGGGGTTCCTTCGTCTCCGCCGTCGCCGTCCGTGACGGCCGGATCGCCGCCGTCGGCAGCGACGACGACATCCTCCGCCTCAAAGGGGCGGAAACGAGAGTCATCCCCCTGCAGCGCCGCACCGTCATACCGGGCCTGAACGACTCGCATCTCCACGCGGTCAATGGGGGCAACGGCTACAACCTGGAGGTGCGTTGGGACGACGTGCCCTCGCTCGCCGACGGGATGCGGCGGCTGCGGGAACAAGCTGAGCGCACTCCACCCGGCGAATGGGTACGTGTGGTGGGCGGCTGGTCGGAGTTCCAGTTCGCCGAACGTCGTATGCCGACGCTGGAGGAGATCAACGCGGTCGCCCCGGACACCCCGGTCATGGTGCTGCACCTCTACCTGCACGGGCTGTTGAACCGGGCCGCCCTGCGCGCACTCGGCTACGACAAGAACACTCCCGACCCACCGGACGGCGAGATCGTGCGGGACGCCCAGGGCAACCCCACGGGCTTGCTGGTGGCCAGACCGGGCTTCAGAGTGCTCTTCAACGCCCTGAACGCGGCACCCAAGCTGAACCGCGAGCAACTGGCCAACTCCACCCTGCAGTTCCTGCGCGAACTCAACCGGCTCGGCATCACCAGCGTCACAGACGGCGGCGCCATCTGGCCCGCGGACTTCACCGGAATGCAGGACCTGCACCGGGAGGGGCTGCTCACCGTCCGTACCGCCCACCACCTCTACAGCCCGCGCGCCGGACAGGAACTCGCCGACATCTCCGAGTGGGTCAAGAACGTGTCGCCGGGCGGCGACGACTACTTCCGCGTCAACGGCATAGGGGAGATTCTCACCGCCTCTGCCTTCGACACGGGCAACCTCGCCGAACCCCGGCTGGAACTGCCCGCCCGTGCGGAGACGGACCTGACGGGGGTGATCCGGCTGCTGGCCGAGCACCGCTGGCCGTTCCGCATCCATGCCACCTACGACGAGTCGATCAGCCGCATCCTGCCGGTCCTGGAACAGGTCAACCGGGAGATCCCGCTCGACGGGCTGCGCTGGGTCCTCGACCACGCCGAGACGATCAGCCCCCGCAACATCGAACGGGTCGCCGCCCTGCGCGGCGGCATCTCCGTCCAGGACCGGCTGGCCTATCAAGGGGAGTACTTCGTCGATCGCTACGGCCCGGAGAAGGCCCAGCAGGCACAGCCGGTGAAGCGGATGATGGAGTTGGGCATTCCGGTCGGCGCCGGCACCGACGGCACCCGCCTGGCCAGCTACAACCCGTGGATCTCACTGCGCTGGATGATCACCGGCAAGACCCTGGGAGGTCTGCCCGTCCTAGGGGAGGCCGGCCGCCTCGACCGGATGGAGGCGCTGCGCCGCTACACCGTGGGCGGTGCGTGGTTCTCGGGTGAAGAGGACAAGAAGGGGTCGCTGGAGCCGGGGAAGTTCGCCGACCTTGCCGTCCTGTCCGCGGATTACTTCACCGTTCCGGAGAACGATATCGGCCACCTGGAATCAGTACTCACCATCACGGGCGGACGCATCGTGCACGCCTCTGGAGCGTACAAGCACCTCGATCCGCCAAGGGTTCCGGTGGACCCCTCCTGGTCTCCGGGCCGCCGACGAACGGTTGCTGCCTACGTGGGCACCTACCTCGGCCGGTGCGTCGGCGACCGACCCGCAGGCGACCTGCGCCTGTTCTTGAGAATCCTGCTCCCTGCTCGGAGCCGGCCCCACATGCCGACCGACTGCGCCGCCCGGCAGCCCCTGCGGAATCCCAGGTGCTGCCGGGCGGACGTTCACTCATTCGTTCAGCACCGCGTGGGGCAGGCCCTTGATGGCCGCGAAGAACCCCTTCACTCGGCCTCGACGGCGTCCGGCCCCGTCATCGGCTCGTCGTCGGCGAACCGCATGCGGCGCCAGCGGGCGAACAGTCGGCTGAACGGCCGCATCGACCAGAGCGAACACCCTGCTGGTGAACGCACCTGGCCACGGCGGTCGTTCTCAGTCCGTTGCGCCGGACGCAGTGGCTACGCGGTCCCGTACCGCCTTGAGCGTCGTGCGCACCGCGTCCAGGTAGTCCGCCTCCATGCGCTCGGCGAACTCCTTCTCCGTCGCGCTGCCCGGCTCGACGCCGTCCACCGCGATGCTGAACGTGAACGTCAGCTCCGGCTCACCGGTGTCACCAACCCCGATCTCGTTGTCGATCGTCCCCTTGGCGTCGCCGTGTGTACGTACGAAGTGCACGCGCTGCTTGGGGTAGAAGGTGACGACTTCGCGCACCGGTTGGCCGACGTGCACGATGTCCCGCACCAGTCCGCCGTCGAACCGCTCGCTCACGGTGCACTCGCTGATGGCGGCCACGTAGGGCAGCGGGTTCTGGGCCTTGTCCACCAGGCCCTGCCATACGTCATCCACGGTGAGGACCGGCCCGGTGCCCTCGTTCACCGGAAGAGTGCGGCTCACTTCGATCATGATTTTCCTCCACGGAGTCGAATAGTCGAACCTCCGGCCATCACTCCGCGTCCTACGGGGATGGCCGGCCCTGCAATGGCGTAACTGCTTCGGGGGCCGAGGCGCAGCGCCTGCCGCCGCCGCAGCGTGCTCGGCAAGAAGCATTCCGCCGCTATGCTGTCCACCCCGCTGCTCTTCAGCGGGGTGTTACCTAGCCGAAGGAGCAGGTCGTCGATATCGAGACGCTGGATGCGGTCGTCGCACTTCTCGGGGCGTCCGACGCCGAGGTCCTACCAGCGCTGTCCGCCTCCCTGGCCGGTCCGCTGGCACACGCGTGGGCCGGGGCCCTGGTGGCCGGGCAGGTGCGAACGGCGGGCGGAACAGGGGACGAAACGTCGCCGACCTTCACCGAACTGGCGGGCCTGGCGGAGCGGACGACCCCGGGCATCCCCTGGTACGGTCGGGCGACGCTGACCGGAGTCACACGCGCCGCACTGGCGATCAGCAGCGCACAGCCGCTGGCGACGGGGGACGTGCTCGTACTCGTCGATGCACCGGACGACCCCGAAGCGCATGCGGTGGCCCAGCGGCTGTGGGAGGTCGCTGTGGTGCGCTGGAAGACTCTGACGTCACCCGAGCGTGGGGAGTCTCCGCTCTACCTGGCGGCGGGGAGATTCGCCGCGGGGGAGCACGCCAAGCAGCTTCTCGGTTTGAAGGATGCTCACGCCGCGACACTGACCGCGGTGCTGGCTGCCCTGCGCTCCCGTCGGCTGGATGCCGCGAGTGCTCGGGAGGTGGCGCTCGGGATCGCTTCCTCGGCACTGACCGACCTGAGCTCCGCGCCCGTCGCCGGGGAGCACACCGCCGGCCAGGCCTTCGCCTTGCTTGCCGAGCGGCTGCGAGCGCTCATCCGGCACACCGGAATCTCCCTGGAGCTCGTGTCTCCCGACCGGTCCGACCGGCTCCTTCCGCCGCAGGTGAGCGATGCGGCCCACGCGCTGGTCCGCGGCTGTGTGCTCGTCATGTTGGAGAACACCGCTCCCAGCCGGATCCGCGTGGGCTGGGAGGTGAAAGCGGAGCACGTGCGGGTCAGCGTACGGGACGACGGCGACGGCGCTTGCTTTCCGCAGGTACTCGCGGAGTACCGGTTGCGCGAGGCCCTGGCCGCGCTCGGCGGCAGCTACACGGTGGACACCGTCTCCGGCTGGGGCACCACGGTCACCGCCGACTTTCCGCTGGCCCTGCCTCCCCTCGCTGACATCGATGCTCTGGCCGAGCTCAGCAGGCGGGAACTCCAGGTACTCGCCGAACTGGCGCGCGGCCGGAGCAACCAGCAGATCGCCGAACGACTCCACGTCACCGAGCACACGGTGAAGTTCCACGTAGCCAACATCCTCACCAAGCTCGGCGTCCGCTCTCGGGGACAGGCCGCCGCCATGGCCCGCGACGCACGCATCTGACCCGGCTCTACCGAGTTCCTGGACGTGCCGGCAGGGCACCCGTCGGCTTGGGCGGACTGCCGTTCGAGGTGGCGGAGTTCCCACCAGGCACTGGAAAGGCGCTGCTCATCAGGAAAGTTCAGCTTCAGCCAGGGTCTTGAGCAGCCGCAGAGCCGTGGTCCTGTCCTGGCTGGGCAGAACATCCAGCATCTGCTGGTTGATGCCCTGGGCGAGCGGGATGAGTTCTTCCAGCAACCGCGCGCCGTCCGGTGTGAGGCACAGGACGGTGCGCCGGCGATCTCGTTCGTGGCGCACCTGCTGCACATAGCCCTGGTCCGCCAGGCGGCGGACGATGACGTTGACGGTGGACCGGTCAAGTGAGGCTTCCCCGGCCAGGGTTCGTTGGTCCACTTCTGGCCGGCGGGCCAAGGTGTTGAGCACGGCGAACTGCTGGGAGGTGATGTCACGGGAGACGTGCGCGGCCCACAAGGCGGTGTGGACCTGCTCGCAACGCCGGATCAAGTACCCGATGTAGGCGTCGAGCTCGAGTGCCTGAACCATACGTTGTCCCATCCCCGCCCACTGCGGTGCCGCCCCGGTGGAGGCACTTTGCACAGGTGAAAAGTGTAGTGACCGGAGCGGCACGTGGTGATCAGCGGGCGAGTGCGGACGCGTTGCCGGGCCGCTGGGCGTAGGGGGTGGCGTGACTGGCGTCGACTCCTACCTCCAGCCGGCCGATACGGTCGATCTCGACAACGACCCGGTCGCCATGGGAGATCGGCCCGACACCGGCTGGGGTACCGGTGGCGATGACGTCGCCCGGGTACAAGGTCATGACCGAGCTGGTGTAGGCGATCAGTTCGCTGACGCTGAAGATGAGGTCGGCGGTATTGACCTGCTGGCGGGTTACGCCCCCCACGTCGCAGCGCAGGTCGAGGCGGTCGGGATCGGGCACCTCGTCCGAGGTCACGACCCAGGGGCCGATCGGGGTGAAGGTGTCGAAGGACTTGCGGGTGGAGCGGTCCTCGTCGGAGCGCACCGTGATGTCCAGGACGCAGGTGTAGCCGAACACGTACGAGAGTGCGTCTTCGACCGGTACGTGGGAGGCGGTGCGGCCGATGACCACGCCGAGTTCGCCTTCCTGGTCGGTGCGCTTGTCGCTGTAGGGGAGGCGGATGTCCTGACCGGGGCCGATGACGGAGGAGTTGGCCTTGAGGAACACGCCCAGGTCGGCGATGGAGGTGGTGTACTCCATTTCCGATTGGTGGTCGCGGTAATTCACGGGCGCGCCGATGATCTTTCCGGGACGGGGCAGGGGTGCCTGAAGGCGTGCGGTCGCCAGGGGGCTGCGGGGAGCAGTTTCCAGGGACAGATCAGGAGTTCGGCCGGCGGCGTGGGCTTCGATCCAGGCGTGCAGTGCGCCGCCGGAGTGCATGGCATCGTCACCGAGAGCGTCGGTGACGTCGAGGAGGTCATCGTGATCCACGACGCCGAGTCGGCCGTCGTCGAAGAGTGCGAAACGCATCGGGTTCCTAACGGGGTGGAGAGCAATACGAAGAGGGATCAGGCTTCCGGATCTGCGGGCTCGCAGCGGTACAGGCCCAAAGAGTTCATGACGGGCTGGTCGCTGTAGGAGAAGAGCACCGCATCAGCGGATGCGGAGGTGTTCAGGTGACGGTAGGCGGCCCAGCCGGGTACCGCGAAGGTGTCGTGCTGGGCCCAGTCGAGGCGGGTTCCGTCGACGATGGTGGCTCCCTCTCCTCGTACTACATGGAAGATGGTGGAGGCGGTGTGGCGACGGCCTGCTCCTTCGAAGCCGGGGCGCAGCTTCTGGACGCGGCAGCCGATGGTGGGCATCACAGGGCCGCCGGTCCAGGGGTTGGTGTATTCCAGGACGATGCCGTCCACATCGCTGCCCTCGGCGCTGTCGGCGATGGCGTCGAACGCCCGCTCGGTCTCCGCCCAGGTATAGCGGGTGACCGGTGAGTTGGGGCCTTCGGGCTTCAGCCAGGCAGGGTTGAGGCGGCCGTGAAGGAACTGCCGGCTCCCGGCGTCATCGGGGCGGGTGACCGGCTGAAGGCGCTCGGGGTACTTCTCGTAGAAACCCGCTTCGAGCGCGTTCACCAGCGGATAGTCCAGAGCGTCCAGCCAGATCATGGGGGCGTCCCCGGCGTGGGTGTGGTCGTGCCAGGCCCAACCGGGGGTGAGCAGGAGATCACCGGGGCTCATGTGGACGCGTTCGCCGTCGACCGTGGTCCAGGCACCGCTGCCCTCGATGATGAAGCGGAAGGCGTTGGAGGTGTGCCGGTGGGCCTGGGCGGTTTCTCCCGGGAGGATGACCTGAAGTCCCGCGTACAGGGTGTTGACCGTGGCAGGCGGTTCGGTGAGTGCGGGATTGACCAGCATCAGCACCCGCCGCTCGGCCTCTTCCAGGGAGAGGGTCTTGGAGAAGTGCAGGAGGTGGGGACGCAAGTCGTGCCAGCTCCACACGAAGGGCAGTGCGCGGCTGCGAGGCTGGGCGGGGAAGAGGTTGCCGTAGTAGCGCCACAGAGGTGCCACGCCGTGGCGAGGCAACTCGTCGTAGACAGGGTCGAGTGTCATGGCGGCTCCAATCACTGTTGTCAGACCGCAGCAGGCGCGGACTGACTGGGGCCAGGGTCCGGATTCGATCCAGGGCGCTGGTCAGGCAGAGGGTGCCCCTGGGTGCCTTGAGGGCGATCTCGAGTAGGTCGAGGTCGACACCGGGGTCAGCGTCACGGCGGCGATAGAGCCCTCGCCCCACCCGCTCGACCACC
>CBFHCJ010000093.1:0-14159 GCA_965654005.1 uncultured Streptomyces sp.
GCGGCCAGCACGCTCAGGACGACGGTGAGCGAGGTCGCGACGACGACGCCGTCGAGGAACCGCATGTTCATCACCAGCATCCCGGCGAGCGCGATGCAGACCGTGCCGCCCGCGAACAGCACCGCGCGGCCGGAGGTGTTGAGGGCGGTCACGGCCGCCTCCTCGGGCTTCATCCCGCGCAGGATGCCGCGCCGGTGCCGGGTGACGATGAACAGGGCGTAGTCGATGCCGACGCCGAGGCCGATCAGCGAGGCCAGCAACGGGGCGATGTCGGGCACGTCCGTGACATGGCTGATCAGCTGGGTGGAGAACAGGCCGACGCCGACGCCGAAGACCGCGATGGCGATCGGCAGCAGCATCGCGAACAGCGAGCCGAAGGCGAGGAACAGCACGACGGCCGCCGCGACGATACCGACCGTCTCGGAGAGTCCGGCGGGCGGCTGCTGGATCCGGGCGATCGCCTGACCGCCCAGCTCGACCTGCAGCCCGCCGCGTTCGGCGCCCCGCGCGGTGTCGACGACGTCCCGCACGAGCTGCGTGGGCACCTCGTTCGCCCGCCCGGTGAAGGTGAGCTGCGCGTACGCGATCTTCCCGTCCCGGCTGATCTGCGCCGCCCCCTGGGCACCCGCGTAGGGACCGGTGACCGCACCGACCCCCTTCATCCGCCTGATCTTCGCGAGCGCGGGCTCGATTCGGGCCCGTACCGAGTCGTCCCTGACCGACCCCTGGTCGACCTTCCACACCACGGTGTCGGTGTCGCCCGACGCCTGCGGGAAGGCCTTCTCCATCAGGTCGAACGCCGTCTTGGAGTCCGTGTTCGGCAGGGAGAAGACGTTCGCGTAGTCCGTGCCCTTGGCGGACGCCACCGCGCCCACCCCGAGCAGGGCCCCCACCCACACCAACAGGACCAGCAGTCGGTGCCGGTAGCACCACCGCGCCAATGTCGTCACTCTCTCCGCTCCTTCATCAGGGTCCCCCGGGTCCTGGAGCACCAGCATCGGCGATCGTGTGCGCGCGCGGCACCGACCCGCCATGACTCTCAAGGAACTCCAAAGGGCGACCCGGCCCGGCTGTCGGTGCCGCCGCCGATACTGGGGGCATGACCGCCAACGAGGCAGCGCACGAGAGGGCTCACGAGGGGGCACACGAGAGGGCTCACCAGGAGGCACACGAGGAGGCTCACGAGGGGGCGACCGTCCTCGTCGTCGAGGACGAGGAGAGCATCGCGGACGTCCTCGCGATCGCCCTGCGCTACCACCGCTTCCAGGTGATGACCGCGGGCACCGTCCGCGAGGCGCTCACCCTCGCCGCGCGCACCCGGCCCGACGCGGCCCTGCTGGACGTGATGCTGCCGGACGGGGACGGTCGCGCGCTGGGCCGGGAACTGCGCGCCCGCCGACCGGATCTGGCGCTGGTCTTCGTCACCGCGCGCGACGCGCCCGCCGAGGTCGTCGGCGCGCTCGGCTTCGGCGACGACTACATCACCAAGCCGTTCAACATCGACGAGGTGGTCGCCCGGGTACGGGCCGTTCTGCGGCGTACGCTCCCCCGAGCTCTCGACTCCGCTCGAGCAGGGGGGACCCCCATCGGAGACCTCCTCCCGCAACGCCCGCCCCTGCGCTACGGCGACCTGGAGCTGGACGAGACGACGTACTCGGTGCACCGCGCGGGCCGCACGGTCGAGCTGACCCCCACCGAGTACGCGCTGCTGCGTTTCCTGGTGCGCAACGGCGGGCGGATCGTGCCCAAGGAGCAGTTGCTGCGCCATGTCTGGCAGTACGAGCACACGCCGCCGGAGTCGACGGTCGTCGAGACGTACATCAGCTATCTGCGCCGCAAGCTCGACCCGCTGGGGGCGCCGGTGATCACCACCCGGCGGGGCGTGGGATACGGGCTGGCATGACGCTTCTCAGGCTCCCCCGGCTGCCACGGCCGCGCGGCATCCACTCGCTGCGGGGCAAGCTGACGCTGGCGAACGTGGGGCTGCTGGCGCTCGGCATGGTCGCGGCGACGGCCATCAGCCTGGTGGGCATGCGGCACTACGTGCTCGGGCAGATCGACACCGAGCTCATCAAGTCCCGTGATTCGGTGGCCAGTTCGCGGCTGACCATGCAGCAGATCGACTCACTGAGCGCACTGACCGTCGTCCGCGACCGGCTGTTGCCGCACAACGGCAGCGGCTCGCCGAACCCGGACACCGTCTTCGCGGCCGTCGACCGGCACGGCACGGCGCTCACCGTCGCCGGTCTGAAGCCGACCGTCGCCCAGCGGGCGCTCGCCGCCGCGATCGACGACCCGGCCGCGCTCGTCAAGGACCGGCAGCCGCACGACAGCCGGCTGCGCGGCGACCCGTACCGAGTGACCGGGGCGCGGCTCGCCGACGGCAACTACGTGCTGCTCGCCCGCTCGACCGGGGTCCTGCACACGGGCATGACCAAGGCGCTCAAGTTCGACCTCGCCATCGGAACGCTGCTGCTGGCGCTGCTCGCCGCGCTGACGATGATCAGCGTGAGCCGCCGGATGCGGCCGCTGGAGGACATGGTGGAGACGTCGTCGGCGATCGCCGAGGGCGATCTGACCCGGCGCGTGCCCTCCAGCAAGGAGACGTCCCTGGAGGTCGAGCAGCTGCGCACGGCCCTCAACTCCATGCTGCACCAAGTGGAGTCGGCGTACCGGACGCGCGAGCGCAGCGCCGCCCAGCTGCGCCGGTTCGTCGCGGACGCCTCCCACGAGCTGCGCACCCCCCTGTCGGCGATACGGGGCTACCTCCAGCTCCACGACAAGGGAATGCTGACCGACCCGGACGAGCGCAAGCGGTCGTGGGAGCGGATGATGGGCGAGGCGGACCGGATGGGCCGCCTGGTCGACGAGCTGCTCACCCTCGCCCGCCTCGACCAGCAGCCCGAACTCCGCTTCCGCAACGTCGACCTGAGCCGTCTGGTGCGGGACGCGGCGGAGGACCTGCGGGCCCAGCAGCCGGGGCGTCCGGTGACGGTGCGCGCGGACGGCGCGCTGCTCGTCAGGGCCGACGAGTCCGGGTTGCGGCAGGTGCTCGGCAACCTCGTGGCGAACGTCCGCGTCCACACGCCCGCCGATGTACCGGTGCGGCTCGGCCTGGAGCGCGAGGACGGCGTCGTACGGCTGTGCGTGGCCGACGAGGGGCCGGGGCTCGCGGAGGAGGACGCCGTGCGCGTCTTCGACCGCTTCTTCCGTGCGGGCGGCGGCGCGGGCAGCGGGCTCGGGCTGGCCATCGTGCAGGGCGTGGTGGCGGCGCACGGCGGCGAGGTGGCGGTGCGGACGGCGCCGGGCGAGGGTCTGGCGGTGACGGTGACGCTGCCGGGGCGTTGATTTTCAGCCCGTCGTGGGGGTCCCCCTGCTCGACGAAGCCGAGTCGGCCGCGCGGAAAGCGTGACGGCGCGGTTCAGGCTGCACTCCTGTGTCAGCGAACCTTGACCGCTTACCGCTGAACACTGACCCGCTTGGCCCGCGACGGCGCCCCAGGCCGGGCGGCGGCGTTGCGTGTGGCGGACACAACCTCCGCCAGGAAAAGATGACTCCGTGAAAGATCACATAACATCGCCTGCCTTGCGCCCGATCCGGGGAGCGGCCCGCTGCGCCGTAGCCGCCCTCGTGCTCGCCGGCGCAGCCTGGGCGGCCCGGGCCGTATGGCAGATCCGACTCGCCGCGGCCGGGCAGCCGCTGTCCGGACCACCTGACCAGGGCGACGGCCGGCAGCGTCCGCTGACCGCCCTGGAGAACGCCTACCACATCGTCAGTTCCCTGGGAGACGCGACCACGGCGCTTTGCGTCATCGCCTTCCTTGCCTGGCTGTGGCGCGCCAGGGACAACGCTCGCACCCTCTCCGGACAGCGTCCGCGCTATGCCTGGCCATGGGTCTACGCAGGCTGGATCGTCCCCGTCGCCAACCTGTGGATACCCCGAGGGATCATCGCGGACATCTACCGCGCCAGCGCCCCCGATGACCGCATGCCGCGTGCCGTGAACTGGTGGTGGGGCTTGTGGCTCGTCGGCGCGCTGAGCGGGACGGGCCTGATGTACACCGGTACCACGGACGCTGTCATCGCCCGCGCCTACACGGACGCCCCCCTGTTGTTGGTGGCCGACGCGGCGGTCGTCGGCGCGGCCGTGGCCGGCGTCTTCGTCGTCCGTGCCCTCACAGCGGTACAGCGGAAACGCGTGCACGAGACCCTGCGGAGCGATGCCGGTCCGGCCCAAGTGAGCGGGTGACGTGGCCGGCGGTCAATCTTCTGTGGCAAGCGGTCAAGGACAGGACAGATGCCAGGGACATCCCGGTCGTGGCCGTGTGGGTCCCGTCTCTGACGACCTGGTCCCCGTCTCAGATGATCTGGTCCGGTTCGCCCGTCGTCTCACATGAGGCTTCCATCGACGAAGTACGCGGCGAACCCACAGCCACTCTCCCAGCCGGTGCGGGGTCGGCTGCGGCAGTGCGGAGATTCGCTGTTCGCCGGTACGCGGTGGGCGTCATGCCGGTCCACCGTCGTACCGCTCGTGGGTGCGGCGGGCGAAGCGGCGGCTCATGAGCATGGTCATCGACCACAGGATCATGGACTCGCTGGTGGCAGGCAGCGTCTCGTAGTCGCGGACCAGTCGGCGCGAACGCATCAGCCCCAAGGCACCCCGGCGAGACGGCCGAATAAGGCCACCCAGGAGCCCCGCCCAACTGCCTCGGGGGAATGACAGGCGGGCAGGGCTCCTCTTCCCCTCGGGCGCACCTCCATCGGCCGCCCGAGAGGGCCGTGCACCCGTTCCGGCCGCTTGACCTCGGGGGTCCGGGGTCGGCCGGAACGGGCGTCTACGCCTCGCCTCTGGGGCTAGGCTTTGTTCATGGTCGAGGCATTCGTCACCGGCGACGCTCACCATCTGGCGTGTGGAATCTGCCCTTCGCGTCGCCTTCCCGTCGGAGAGTTCGACGTTTTCGAACGACCAACGAAGGAATGCCCGTTCAATCCAGCGGACGGGCATCGATACACAGCCGATGGCGCGCCGGTTTGCGTCCATCCTGACAAGGTTGGTCTACCGGCCGGCCGGTACAAAAGCGAGGGCGCTCCGTTGGTTGCCGAAGTGCACTTGCCTGCCGAACAATCCGAAGTGATCCCATACCTTCGCGAGTTGTTGTACGGCGCAGCGCCGGTACTGCTCGAAGACCTGATCGAGCAAGCATCGACCGAGATTCGGCGAATGTTCCCTGACCTCGACCCGGTCACGACGCTACGCCGCGCCCTCAACTAGCCGTTACGCTATGACGGTCTCGGCGAAATCGATGCGGTGGGCTTGTCCCATGTTGAGGAAGCCGGCTGCCTCGTACTTCGCTCGGAGGATGTCCAGCCGCCGTTGTGCCTCGTCGTGGCTGATCCAGTACCGTTCGGGCGGTGCACCCCAGGCCAGTTGGTACGCCTGGTGCGTGTAGTCGCCGACCCGGTAGTCCGTGTGCTCCTGGTCGGTCTGGTGGATGATCTGAGCACCGATCCGCGCCGTGATACGTGCGAGGATCTGGGGTTGAGCGATCATCGCGTGGGTCATCTCGTCCACGGGAATGGCGATCGGGATCTCCGCAGCGTTCTCGTCGCCGGTCATCTCGAAGACGGCAGCCTTGAGGCAGAGCGCCCGAAGTCCCTCACCGAAAAGCGGAAACGCGTCCGTCAACTGGTCGTACCTGCTGATGACCGGCGTGCCGCTGTAACACGTCCAGTCCTCGTCGTACTTCAGCGATGCCGCCATGAAGGCCGGGGAATTCGGGGTCGCTGTGCACAGCGACGAGAATCGCCCTTGCTCGTTCCGCCACACTTTCGACGGGGGGATTGGCTTGAACTGAAAGGCTCACTTCTGCACTCTCCTTCACTCGGTGATGGATCCGCCCCTGTTGGTATTCCGTAGCCGTGGGGATGCCGATTCGGTAGGTCCGACAGGGGCGGAAGTCTCAAGAACGCGAGCTGACAGGCTCCAATTGCCACCCTGGGCGGGGGCACACATCAAACGGGCCGGAGCTGGCCAAAGACAGAAAGGTGACCGGCCGGATGGTCCACTCCACCCAAGCATCATGGGTGTTGAGAGAGAACCCACACGGCTCGCCACGGTGAAGAGCCGCGATGGCTGCGATACAGCCGTCCCCGTCGGCCCACGACAGAGCCCTGATCATTTCCTGCGTGGGCAGTGCCGACGCCAGTGTCCTAACCTCCACTCGGACCTTACGGACAGCCTGAGCGGGGTTTGTCGTGGAGAAGTAGGCTGCGGTCAGGACATCGGCACTGGCCAACGAGCGATAACTGACCCGCTCGTACCAGAAGCCTGGTCTTGTGAGGGCCTGTTCTACGCGCTCGGCCACGGCGTCGTCCCCTCCGCTCGCAACGGGCGCGGAGTCATGTACGGGACGGCAGGCCAAACGGTGAGGTCGTACGAGACCCCAGTGTCGTCATTCGCCTGAACGCCGTAGAGCTCACCTCGGGCCAGACCTTGCAGGGCCCGTTCTTGCTCCGCGTCGTCGTCGAGCCACGCCTGGAGCGGTCGGGCATATGACGGGTCTAACTGGTCCGCCACGTGGGCGGCGCGCTGGCGCAGCCACCGCATAGCCAGACGCGGTGATTTGGCCTCTGCGCCTCCGAGGTACACCGACCGTCCATGGGGAAGGTGAGCGACGGCCTGCGCCCGGAACCCCGTTCGCACACGACCCCATGCCGGGGCCTCTACCGTCAGCGTCATGGTCACTCCGTCGTCAGATCGGCTCGCACTGCGGGTTGATCTCGCTGTCACTACGCAACCGCATGAACACTAAGAGCGGTACGGTGGCAACGTCGTGAGGACTTGAAAGCCCTGAAAGTTCTGGGAGTGCGGGGTCACACCATGGGCAAGCGCGAACCCAATGCAGCACTCGGCCGGTTACTTGCCGAAACGGCTTGGAGCCAGAGTCAGTTCGCCATGGCTGTCAACCGCGTGGGTACCGAGTCCGGCGTCCCCTTGCGCTATGACGACTCCGCAGTAAGTCACTGGCTTGACGGCACGATCCCGCGCAAGGTCGTCCGGCCGTTCATCCTCGAAGCGCTCTCGCGCAAGCTCGGTCGTCCCATCACGCATGCTGACGCCGGGCTCCCATCTCCCGCTCCTGGAACATCCAGCCGTCCGGATACCGTGGAAGGGTTGATGGAGCTGGGGAGGCAAGACATGGACCCGTCCCGCCGTGGCGTCCTCGGGGCCGCGCTGTTCTCGGTCGCGCTCACTATTCCTGACTGGCCGAATGTCGTCGGCCGGCTCGAAGCAGTCCAAACAGGGAAGGCTCGACGCATCGGACTCCGTGAGATCGACGCGGTCGCGGCCATGACCGAGAAGGTCTCCGAACTGGATGATCAGTTTGGCGGGCGCCATGCTCGCCCGATGGCAGCTGCCTTCCTGGTGAACACGGTGGTGCCACACCTCCAGGCGGATGCGCCGGAAGACGTGAGGAAAGCCCTGCTCTCCGCGACATCAGACCTTCTGTACCTCACGGGATTCATGGCCGTGGATGAAGGGCTTCACGGGCTGGCCCAGCGTTACTACGTGAAGGCGCTGGAGCTGGCCGGTGCCGCTGAGGATCATCTGACGTACTGCACCACTTTGCGAGGCATGAGCCTTCAGGCCGTGGACCTGGGCCACAACGCCAACGCTCTTCGCCTGGCCAATGCTGCTGCCGCAGCATCCCCCAATGCGGGCCCTCGTATGCGCGCGTTCCTCGCCGGACAGCAAGCTCACTCGTACGCGGCGACTGGGGATCGACACAACGCCCTGACCTTCATCAGGGAAGCTGAAGTGGCCCTGGATCGTGCGGAGTCACGAGCCAAGGCCTTCGGGAGTTACGCGCCGTCGTCCCTGGCCTACCACGTCTCACAGGTGCGCTATGCCCTCGGCGACAAGCGGGGAGCAGTCGAGTCCCTGAAGGAGTCGGACCAGCTGCGCCACAGCCACTACCGACGCAGCAGCGTCCGCTACAACTCGCTCTTGGCGGAACGTCAGCTAGAGCTGGGCCACCTCGAAGAAGCATGCGCGACCTGGGACAAGGTGTTGGACGATTATCCCCTCGTCCAGTCTGGAAGCGCGGATGAAAAGATCCACAACATGCGGGCGCTCCTTCGGCCACACCTCCGGAATCGCACGGCGCTGAGCGTGTACGAGCGGGCGTTGTCGGTCAGTGCCTGAACTGCACACCTGGTCCGGACCAGGACTTCACCCTGCTCAGGTGGTGTTTCTCGGGCCGGTGAGGAGCTCAGGCCTGCTTCGACGCCAGTTCGATCACCGTGATGTCCGAAGGCGCCCCCACCCGCGTCGGCGGTCCCCAGGCACCCGCTCCGCGGGACACGTACAGCTGTGTGTCGCCGTAACGGTCCAGGCCGGCGAGGGTCGGGTTGGCGGCCGCCGCGATGAAGTTGCCGGGCCAGAGCTGGCCGCCGTGGGTGTGGCCGGAGAGCTGGAGGTCGACGTGGTGCTTCACGGCCTCGTGGATCTGAACCGGCTGGTGCGCCAGCAGGACGACGGCGCGTGAGGTGTCGCGGTCACCGAGCGCCTTGGCGAAGTCGGGGCCCTCGCCCTCGCTCTCACCGGCCAGGTCGTTGACACCGGCCAGGTCGAAGGCGGGTAGTTCCGTGCGGGCGTTCTCCAGTGGGTGCAGTCCCAGCCGGCGCACCTCCTCGACCCACTGGTCCGCGCCCGAGAAGTACTCGTGGTTGCCGGTGACGAAGTAGCTGCCGTGGCGTGCCGTCAGCTGCGACAGCGGTGCCGCCGCCGGGCCCAGGTCCTTCACGCTGCCGTCGACCAGGTCGCCGACCACCGCGATCAGGTCCGGCTGGGTCGAGTTGACGGTGTCGACCACGCGCTGCGCGAAGCCCCGGCCGAGGACCGGGCCCAGGTGGATGTCGCTGACGACTGCGATGCGGAAACCGTGCGCCGAGCGCGGCAGTTTGGCCAGCGGGACCGTGACGCGTTTCACAGCGGGACCACGCAGGACGCCGTACGTGCCGCAGCCCACCGTGCCGACCGCGGCGGCGGCGACGGCGCCGCCGACGACCCGGGAGACGAAGAGGCGACGCGACGACGGGACCGCGAGGACGGGCGGCGACTTCCGCTCCGGCTCCTGGCTCGGTTCCGGATTCGGCTCCGGCTCCGGCTCCGGCTCCGTGGGCGCCGCCCTCGCCGGCACCGGTGCCGGTGCCTGTGCCGGTACCGGCACCGGGCTCGGTGCCGGCGCCTGCGCCCTCGCCCGGCGCTCCACCACCGCGCGCACCAGCGGTCGTACGCCTTCTCCCGCGAGCAGCGCCAGCAGCAGGTACAGCGACAGCGCCATCCACAGAAAGCCGGGCCAGGCCAGGACGCGCTGGAGCCGGAAGGGTGCTCCGGCGCGCTCCGCGACCAGTGCCGCGACCATCAGCAGCGGTCCGGCGACCATCACCACCGTGCCGGTGCGGCGGGCGAGGCCCGGGCCACGGGTCGTGTCGCGGACCAGCCGCCGCCACGCGTACCAGTGCAGTGCCGCGAGGGCGGCCAGAACGGCCAGGGCGACCAGCGCGAAGACGACGACCACCGTTGTCTTTCCCCGTTATGGCTTTCGCCGCAGCGCGCGCAGGCCACGGAACCCGATGACTCCGATGGCCGTCCCCAAGAAAAAGGAGACGACGGCGAGCGTCAGGTGCACCCAGAAGTACGCCGTCGGATTCCCCGCGTGGTCGAACGCGAGCCCGCTGGCGTCCTCCCATAGGTTCTTGACGAAAGTGACCCAGATGATCCAGCTCCACACCCCGAAGGCGAGCAGGAACCAGGAGATGGGGCGGCTGAGCTTCATGCACTCAGTATCCCGCGTCTCCCGTGTCCGCTCGCCGCGGGGTGGGGAGCAACGGCTTGGACGCGGCGGGACTTCCCGACCCGCACCCTGTACTTTCGCGACCGTGTCCGCCTTGAAGAAGATCGCCGGGCGTCGCCTGCCGGTCACCTCCGCCGCCGTGTTGTCCCTCTCGCTCGCCGCCCCCGCGACCGCGTTCGCCCAGACGCAGAGCCCGACCGCGTCCCCGTCGGCCACGCCCCCGGCCGTGATGTCGACCGTCGGCGGCGAACTGCTCGGCAGGCCGGGCACCCAGGTCGACCTCGGCAGCGGTGCCCCGGTGCTTCCCGAGGACGTCACCGCGCGCTCCTGGATCGTGGCCGACGCCGAGTCCGGTGACATCCTGGCCGCCCACAACGCGCACTGGCGGCTGCCCCCGGCGAGCACCCTGAAGATGCTGTTCGCCGACACCGTGCTGCCCAAGTTCTCGAAGACGGACGAACACAAGGTCACCCCGTCCGACCTGGCCGGCATCGGCTCGGGGTCCAGCATGGTCGGGATAAAGGAGGGCGAGACGTACACGGTCCGCGACCTGTGGCTGGGCGTCTTCCTGCGCTCCGGCAACGACGCCGTGCATGTGCTGTCCGCGATGAACCACGGGATGGAACAGACCGTCAAGGACATGCAGGCGCACGCCGAGGAGCTCCAGGCCCTCGACACGCACGTGGTCAGCCCGGACGGATACGACGCCTCGGGACAGGTCTCGTCGGCGTACGACCTGACGCTGTTCGCCCGCTCCGGACTGCAGAAGAAGGACTTCCGGGACTACTGCTCCACGGTGCGGGCGTCGTTCCCCGGTGAGACCACGAAGAAGGACGGCAAGGAGACCCGCGGGTCCTTCGAGATCCAGAACACCAACCGGCTGCTGGCCGGCGACACCGACATGACGCCGTATCGGGGCATCGCGGGCGTGAAGAACGGCAACACCACCAACGCGGGCGCGACCTTCACGGGTGTCGCCGAGCGGAACGGCAGGGTGCTGCTCGTCACGGTCATGAACCCGGAGAAGAAGGACCACGACGAGGTCTACAAGGAGACTGCCCGGCTGTTCGACTGGGGCTTCAGCGCGGTGGGCAAGGTGACGCCGGTGGGCGAACTCGTCGCCCCGAAGGGCGTCGATACGGGCACGCAGCCCGGCACGAACCCGTCCGCAGCCGCGGGCAAGGAGTCCGCGGGGCCGGTGGCCGCCTCGGTGAGGACCGGTGGCTCCAGCGGCATCGGCGTGGCGCTCTCCATCACCGGTGGTCTCCTCGCGCTGCTCGGGGCGGGCGCGTTCCTGGTCAACCGCCGCTGGCCGCTGCCTGATCTGGTACGTCGTCGGACGCGTCCCTGACCTCGTCGGCTCCGCCGCTCGGCGTCGCCGTCCAGGCGGCGCAGAACAGCACGAGTTTCGCGGTGAAGTTGATCCACAACAGCAGCGCGACCGGCACCCCGAAGGCGCCGTACATGCTCCTCGACGCGACGCCCTGGATATAGCCGCTGAGCAGCAACTTGAGCAGTTCGAACCCGACGGCGCCGATGAGGGCGGCGATCAACAGCCGGCGCCGGCGGGGTTCCACGCCGGGCAGCAGCGTGAGGACGTACAGCAGTACCAGGAAGTCGGCGAGGACGGCGACGGCGAACGCGGCGATCCGCAGCAGCACGCTGCCCCAGCCGCCCTCTTCCAGGCCCAGCCGCCCGGTGATCCATCCGACGAGCGCGGAGGCGACGGTGGAGATGGCCAGGGTGACGACGATCGCGCCTCCCAGGCCGACGAGCACCCCGGCGTCCTTGAGCTTGCGCAGCACGGGGTTCTCGTCGTGGTCCGGCAGCTCCCACACCACGCGCAGGCAGTCCCGGATCTGGCCGACCCAGCCGATGCCGATGAAGAACAGCGTGGCGCCGGCGATGACGCCGACGGTGCCGGCGTTCTGGACCAGGCCGTGGATGTCGAGCTGGCTGGAGATGCCGGGGAACTGCTCGGCGATCTGGCGCTGCATCTTGCGCTGCCGTTCGTCGCTGAGTGTCGCGGCGCCGATCGCGGCGGCCACGGTGAGCAGCGGGAAGAGCGCCACGAAACTGATGAACGTCATCGCGGCGGCGAGCCGCGTCCACTTCACCCGGTCGAGGCGTTCGTACGACCGCCAGGCATGCGTGGTCATGAGGCGCGCGACCAACGGTCCGATGCCGGGGAGCTTCTTCAGCCAGTCCATGATCCGACTCTCCCCTCATGGCCCTCGTTGTGATCCTCCTCGGAAGACCGAGTCCCCTCACTCGCCCATTTCAGTGAGGAGCCGCACGGAGCCGAGGATATTGGGAGGCTGTGCCCGTTTTGTAACGCTACGGTCAAGATCATGCCTGCCCTCAAGGACACCACCGGCATCCCCCAGTCCCTGCTCATCCTCGGCGGCACTTCCGAGATCGCGCTGGCCACCGCGCGCCGTCTCGTCGCCCGCCGCGCCCGCACCGTATGGCTGGCCGGGCGCCCCTCCCCCGAGCTGGAGGGCGCCGCCGAGCATCTGCGGGAACTCGGCGCCGACACCCGCACCGTCGCCTTCGACGCGCTCGACCCCGAGGCCCATGAGAGCGCGCTCGGCAAGGTCTTCGCGGAGGACACCGTCGACATGGTGCTGCTCGCCTTCGGCGTGCTCGGCGACCAGGCGACCGACGAACGCGACCCGGTGGCCGCGGCGCGTGTCGCGCAGACCAACTACACGGGCGCGGTCTCGGCGGGCCTGGTGTGCGCCCGCGCGCTCCAGGATCAGGGCCACGGCTCGCTGGTGGTGCTGTCGTCGGTGGCCGGTGAGCGGGCCCGCCGCTGCGACTTCATCTACGGCTCCAGCAAGGCGGGGCTCGACACGTTCGCACAGGGGCTGGGGGACGCGCTGTACGGCACCGGGGTGCACGTCATGGTCGTACGGCCCGGGTCCGTCCGGCCGCGCGGTAGGGCCGCACGGGACGCCGGTCCGCTCGCCACCACGCCGGAGGCGGTCGCCGCGGCGATCGAGCTGGGGCTGCGCAGACGCTCGGAGGTGGTGTGGGTACCAGGGGCACTGCGGGTGGTGATGTCGGCGCTGCGGCACGTACCGAGGGCGCTGTTCCGGCGGCTGCCGGTCCAGGCCTAGACCGTGGGGAGGGTGGCGTCCTCGGCCGGTGCGCCCCCCTGCGGCGGCACCACCGCGGCCCCGAAGGCGAACTCGCGCAGCTTGCGCCAGACACCGTCCGCGCCCTGCTCGTGCAGCGCGAAGCCCGTGCACGGCCACTCGGCCGCGTAGCCGGCGAGCTCCTCGTACGCCCGGTCCATCGCCGCCTCGTCGATGCCGTGCGCCACCGTGACATGCGGGTGGTACGGGAAGAGCAGTTCGCGCGCCACCGGCCCCGAGGCGTCGCGGACCTGCTTCTGCAGCCAGGTGCACGCCTCGGCGCCCTCGACGACCCGGACGTACACCACGGGCGACAGCGGCCGGAACGTGCCCGTTCCGGCCAGCCGCATCGGGAACGGGCGCCCGGCCGCCGCGACCTCGACGAGGTGCGCCTCGATCACGGGCAGGTCGCAGGAGTCGACCTCCGTCGGCGGCAGCAGGGTGACGTGCGTGGGGATACCGTGAGCCGCGGCGTCGCCGAAGCCCGCGCGCAGCTCCTGGATCGTGCTGCCGTGAGGCTCCGGGACCGCGATCGACACACCGATCGTTACGGACCCCACGTCGTCTCCTGTCGTCGTGTCGGTGTACGTGACGGATGGGCAGACAGAGCCGCCGCTTTGGTGTTCGGCTTCCGACTGTACGGCCATGCCCGGGTCCGCGGGCAGGCGCAAGCAGAGTGGAGTGCAGCACTCCACGGCGCGTCCGGGCCCGGCGAGGGTCGGTGCGGGGCGGGGGTCAGTGCTTGGCGGACAGGAAGCCGACCTTCTCGTACGCCTGGGAGAGGGTCTCCGCGGCGACGGCACGAGCCTTCTCCGCGCCCTTGGCCAGGATCGAGTCCAGCGTCTCGGGGTCGTCCAGGTACTGCTGGGTGCGCTCCCGGAACGGCGTCACGAAGTCGACCATGACCTCGGCGAGGTCCGTCTTGAGCGCGCCGTAGCCCTTGCCCTCGTACTTCTGTTCCAGTTCCGCGATGGCGGTTCCGGTGAGGGTCGAGTAGATGGTCAGCAGATTGCTGACACCCGGCTTCTGCTCCGCGTCGTACCGGATGACGGTGTCCGTGTCCGTGACCGCGCTCTTGACCTTCTTGGCGGTGGCCTTCGGGTCGTCGAGCAGGTTGATGAGGCCCTTCGGCGTGGACGCCGACTTGCTCATCTTGATCG
>CBFHCJ010000094.1:0-13991 GCA_965654005.1 uncultured Streptomyces sp.
CGCCGCCGCCCCCCGGGTAGGCCACGGATCCCCTAGGGCCGCGCCCCGAGCCGCCGTCCGCCGCCCGCCGCGAGGAGGAGTCCGGCTACCGGGCCTTCGTTGCGAGTCATACGTCAGTCATACGCCAGTCATACGTCCTGGATGCCTGACCTCGCTTCGACCGCGCAGTTTCCATGGACTGAATTTCCGTCCCCGCAGTGGCGCACGGCGCACCAGGTGGCGTTTACTGTCCCGCGTCCCCGGCGTGCGGCAACGCCATGGGGCACCGGGCACGTCCCTACGTCATGCGCACGAAGGGGTGCGAGGGGGGAGAGCTGTGTTGCGGAGCTTGGGGCAGAGGCCAGTGACCGGCAGCGACGAGGACCCCAGGGCGGTGGAACTGAGGACCGCGGTGTCCCGGCTGCGCCGCGAACTCGCCGCGCATCCCAGGGAGTTCGCCGACCGGGGCATCGCCGAGGACGAACTCGCCGCGCTCGCCGCGATGGCCGTGAGCGGCGTTCCCGAGATCCCGCGTCTGCGCCGTTCGCTGTTGCTGATCGCTGGAGCGATCGGCTCGGTGAGCGCCCTGACGAGGGGCCTCGCGGACGTCCGCAGCGCGGTGGAACTGTTCGGGGAGCCGCCGCGGAACTGACTCCTCGAATCAGACGCCGGGGGCTGAATCGTTCAGCCCGTCCGGATGTTTCAGCCCGTCCGGATCATTCAGCCCGTCCGGATCATTCAGCCCGTCCAGATCCTTCAGCCCGTCCGGCGATCGAGAACGAGGCCGTCCCGGCCGAAGCGCGGGTCTGGGGCGGCGGCACCCAGCGGCTGAGCCCGGTGCCGCTCGGACTCAGGGAGCCGTGCCGCCCGAACTCGCCAGTGCCTGCGACAGTTCCGTCGCCACCTGCTGGAGCACCGGCACGATCTTCTCCGTCGCCGCGTCCGTGACCCGGCCCGCCGGTCCGGAGATGGAGATCGCCGCGGCCGTCGGGGAGTCGGGTACGGACACCGCGAGGCATCGGACCCCTATCTCCTGCTCGTTGTCGTCGACCGCGTACCCGAGCCTGCGCACCTCCTCAAGCGCGGTGAGGAACGCCTCGGGCGTGGTGATCGTCTTCTCGGTCGCGGCGGGCATGCCCGTACGGGAGAGCAGGGCGCGCACCTCGTCGGCCGGCGTGTTCGCGAGCAGCGCCTTGCCCACGCCCGTGGAGTGCGGAAGTACCCGTCGTCCCACCTCGGTGAACATCCGCATCGAGTGCTTCGACGGCACCTGTGCCACGTACACGATCTCGTCGCCGTCGAGCAGGGCCATGTTCGCCGTCTCGCCGGTCTCCTCGACCAGGTGCGCGAGATAGGGGCGCGCCCAGGTGCCGAGCAGCCGTGACGCCGACTCGCCGAGCCGGATCAGCCGGGGGCCGAGCGCATAGCGCCGGTTCGGCTGCTGGCGTACGTATCCGCAGGCCACCAGCGTGCGCATCAGGCGGTGAATCGTGGGGAGCGGCAGCCCGCTGCTGGCGGACAGTTCGCTGAGGCCGACCTCGCCGCCCGCGTCGGCCATCCGCTCCAGCAGGTCGAAGGCGCGCTCGAGGGACTGGACACCACCGCTCGCGGCGGACTTGGCGCGGGCGTCGCTGGCCTTGGACGTCGACGTCGGCACGGCGCGTTCCTTTCAGGACTGACGGGGAGGGCAGAAGCCTACCCGGCAGCCGGTTGACTCCCCGGTGCTGCGTAGCTACGTTCTGCGTACTGGCATTTTAATTTCGCTTTGTGGAAACCTCCCGAAGAGCGGGAGCGTTCGGATATCGGATGTCAGGAAGAAAGTGTGCCCTTGACGGGGGGTAGATGGCGGGGAAGACTCCTTCAACAGAACGTTGAATTCCGTTACGTGGGTGTACATCCCGCTTCCTGGAAGTAACTGGAAGTGAAAGAAGTGAAACGGGGGCAGAGAGGGGTCCGGGTGTCCGACGCTGAACTCGTGCTGCGCTCCACGCACGTCATCACCCCCGAAGGTACGCGCGCCGCGTCGGTCGCCGTCGCCGGGGGCACGATCACGGCCGTCCTCCGCTACGACGCCGACGTACCGGCCGGAGCCCGTTTGGAGGACCTCGGAGACGACGTCCTGCTGCCCGGCCTGGTCGACACCCATGTGCACGTCAACGACCCCGGCCGCACCGAGTGGGAGGGCTTCTGGACCGCCACGCGCGCGGCGGCGGCCGGCGGCATCACCACCCTCGTCGACATGCCGCTCAACTCCCTCCCGCCGACGACGACGGTCGAGAACCTGCGTACCAAGAAGGACGTGGCCGCCGACAAGGCGCACATCGACGTCGGCTTCTGGGGCGGCGCCCTGCCCGACAACGTCAAGGACCTGCGGCCGCTGCACGACGCCGGCGTCTTCGGCTTCAAGGCGTTCCTGTCGCCCTCGGGCGTGGACGAGTTCCCGCACCTTGGACAGGAGCAACTCGGCCGGTCCCTGGCCGAGATCGCCGGTTTCGGTGGACTTCTCATCGTGCACGCCGAGGACCCGCACCACCTCGACGCCGCCCCGCAGCAGGGCGGCCCGAAGTACGCCGACTTCCTCGCCAGTCGTCCGCGCGACGCCGAGGGCACGGCCATCGCGCAGCTCATCACGCAGGCGGGGCGCCTCGACGCGCGCGTGCACGTACTCCATCTGTCCTCCAGCGACGCGCTGCCGCTGATCGCCGCCGCCAAGGCCGAGGGCGTACGGATCACGGTGGAGACCTGCCCGCACTATCTGACCCTGACGGCCGAGGAAGTCCCGGACGGCGCGAGCGAGTTCAAGTGCTGCCCGCCCATCCGCGAGGCCGCCAACCAGGACCTGCTGTGGCAGGCGCTGGCGGACGGCACCATCGACTGCGTGGTCACCGACCACTCCCCGTCGACGGCCGACCTGAAGACCGACGACTTCGCGACCGCGTGGGGCGGCATATCCGGTCTGCAACTGAGCCTGTCGGCGGTGTGGACCGAGGCGCGGAAGCGGGGGCACGGCCTGGAGGACGTGGTCCGCTGGATGTCCGCCCGTACCGCGTCCCTCGTGGGCCTGGAGCACAAGGGCGCCATCGAGGCGGGCCGCGACGCCGACTTCGCGGTGCTCGCACCCCACGAGACCTTCACCGTCGACCCGGCGGCCCTCCAGCACCGCAACCAGGTCACGGCGTACGCGGGCAGGACCCTGTACGGCGTCGTCAAGTCCACCTGGCTGCGCGGCGAACGCATCGTGGCGGACGGCGGGTTCACCCAGCCGAAGGGCCGACTGCTCAGCAGGAACGACTGATTCCGTCCCGCATCCGCGGCGGCCGACTCCAGGAAGGAAGACCTGATCACCGTGACGGCGCAGCACCCATCCGGTTTGGCCGGCTTCACCGGCGACGCGAACCCGTACCGGGGCGGCGACCCGTACGCGGACTACCGCACCGCCGACTTCCCCTTCACCCGGTACGCCAACCTCGCCGACCGCAGGCTCGGCGCCGGGGTCATCGCCGCCAACGACGAGTTCTTCGCCCAGCGCGAGAACCTGCTCGTGCCCGAGCGTGCCGAGTTCGACCCGGAGCACTTCGGGCACAAGGGCAAGATCATGGACGGCTGGGAGACGCGCCGCCGCCGGGGCGCCTCGGCCGAGCACCCGTGGCCGACGGCACAGGACCACGACTGGGCGCTGGTACGCCTCGGCGCGCCCGGCGTCATCCGCGGCATCGTCGTCGACACGGCCCACTTCCGCGGCAACTACCCGCAGGCGGTGTCCGTCGAGGGCGCGTCCGTCCCCGGCTCCCCGTCGCCCGAGCAGTTGCCGGGCGACGACGTGAAGTGGACCACACTGGTCCCGCGCACCCCGGTCGGCGGCCACGCGGCGAACGGCTTCGAGGTCACCGTCGAGCAGCGCTTCACGCACCTGCGCGTCAACCAGCACCCCGACGGCGGCATCGCGCGGCTGCGCGTGTACGGGGAGGTGGTCCCGGACCCCGGGTGGCTGGAGGTCCTCGGCACCTTCGACGTCGTCGCCCTGGAGAACGGCGGCCAGGTCGAGGACGCGTCGAACCTCTTCTACTCACCGGCGACGAACACCATCCAGCCGGGCCGCTCCCGCAAGATGGACGACGGCTGGGAGACACGCCGCCGCCGCGACCAGGGCAACGACTGGATCCGCTACCGGCTGGTGGAGCGGTCCCGGATCCGGGCGGTCGAGATCGACACGGCGTATCTGAAGGGGAACGCGGCGGGCTGGGCGTCGGTCTCGGTCAAGGACGGCGCGAACGGCGCGTGGCAGGAGGCCCTTCCGCGCACCCGCCTGCAGCCCGACACCAACCACCGCTTCGTCCTTCCGGCACCCGCGGTCGGCACGCACGCGCGCGTGGACATCTACCCGGACGGCGGCATCTCGCGACTGCGCCTGTACGGCTCCCTGACGGAGGAGGGAGCGACACGCCTGGCGGCACGGCACCGGGAGCTGGGCGGCTGAGGGTCACCCGCCCGAGCGAACCCGCCCCCGCCCGGAACTCCGCGCCCTCCCGACCGCCTTCAGCCACGCCGACAGGCGCGTCACCGGATCGGGCGTCGCCATCCAGTCGTACGACCTGGCGGGCCGCCCCGGTGCGGTTCGTACGAGCTCCCGGAAAACGCCTGGCCGCAGGTCATGCGTACAGGTACGGTGATCGCTCCACGTGGGAGCCGCCGCCGTCTCCGCACATCCGACGGAGACCCGGAGAGCCGCCCCGATGTCCTCGATCGCCGTACCCGGCGCGCTCGCGCCCCGCCGTGCCTGGCGCACGGACCTGCCCGTCCTGCTGGTCGCGGTGGTGTGCTTCGGGGCGCGGGAGTGGGCCGGGCTGCTGTTCCTCTCCGCGTTCTGCACGCTCTTCGCCTTCTTCGTGTAGATGTGGGCCGTCCGCCGAACCTCGCCGTCCCGGGTCAGCCTGCTGCTCGGCACGGAGCCGCTGTGGGCGGCCGCGGCCGGCATCGCGCTCGGCGGGGAGCGGCTCGGCGCACTCGGGCTCGCGGGCGGTGCGCTGGTGCTCGTGGGGACGGCGTGGGGGCGCCGGGCGGCAGGTTGACTTCCCGGAAACTCATCGGACTTCACGGGAATTCTCCCGTCATCGCCCCAGTGGGACTCGTCATCGCCCCAGTGGGAGCTGAACAGGTACAGGCCGGGCCAGGCGCGGTCGTCGAGCCGGCCGCCTCGCCCAGGCAGCCCAACTGCGCCGGCGGATAACGGCGTGACCGCGTTCCCTCCGGGGCGCGCACGAGCGCGTGGCCCGAGGAGGTCCTCGTCCCGCGGCCCCACGTACATCGGCCGCGGGGCGAGCCCATTGCGACGCAAGTCCCGTCCCGCCGGGCGCGGCTCCGCCGAAAGTCTGCGGTGCCGCGACTTTGGTCGCGGATCACGGTCGCGGGGGAGGTGACCAGGGCCGTTCCCGCCTGGATTTGTCGACCGTGAGCGGAGACGAGTCGGCGCGCCCGGCGGGACGCCTTGAGGAGGGGCTGCGCCCGCGCGTGCAGGAGATCACCGACGCGCTGCTCGACGAGATGCTGCCGAAGGGCCGAGTCGACCTGGTGGAGGCTCTCGCCTATCCGCTGCCCATCACCGTCATCTGCGAACTGCTGGGTGTCCCGGACATCGATGGGGTGACCCTCCGCGCTCTGTCGAAACGAGATCGTGACGCCGACCGGCGCGGAGGCCGAACTCGCAGCCGTGAAGCAACTGGCCGTGTACCTCGACGAGCTGATCGAGGACAAGCGGTGCACTGCCCCGGCCGACGATCTGCTCAGTGACCTGCTGCGCACCCGCGCGGAGGACGGTGACCGGCTCTCCGCCCGCGAACTGCGCGCGATGGCGTTCATCCTGCTCGTCGCGGGACATGAGACCACGGTCGACCTGATCACGAACGGTGTGCACACACTGCTCACGCACCCGGACCAACTGGCCGCACTGCGCGTCGACATGACGCTCCTGGACGGCGCGGTCGAGGAGATGCTGCGCTTCGAGGGACCGGTGGAGACGGCGACGTACCGCTACGCGGCCGAGCCGCTGGAGATAGCCGGCACGGCCTTCGCCGCGGGCGACCCGGTGATCATCGGACTCGACGCGGCCGACCGGGACGCGGCCCGCTACCCCGACCCGCACCGCTTCGACGTCCACCGCGCCCCGCAGGGCCACCTCGCCTTCGGACACGGCCTCCACTACTGCCTGGGCGCGCCCCTGGCACGCCTGGAGGCCCGCACGGCCCTCCGCTCCCTACTGGACCGCTGCCCCGACCTCTCCTTGGACGGCCCACCCGGACCCTGGCTGCCGGGGATGCTGATACGGGGGGTGCGGAGTCTGCCGGTGCGGTGGTAGGGCTGGGCGGCGGGATGGGGCCCGGCGGGAGCGGTGGCTGTGTGGCTGGTGTGGCTGGTGTGTCTGTTCGGGAGCTTGCCCGGGCCCATAATTTGTCCGGACAATCGGACTACACGACTTCCCGTCAACAGGCGCCGGAGCTACGCTCAGCGCGTGCCGAAACCAGATGTGGACCCCACCGTCTCGCTCCAGCTCAGCGTCGACCGCAGCAGCCCGGTGCCGCTCTACTTCCAGCTCTCCCAGCAGCTCGAGGCCGCGATCGAGCATGGCGAGCTGACCCCGGGCAGCCTGCTGGGCAACGAGATCGAGCTGGCCGCACGGCTCGGCCTCTCCCGGCCCACCGTCCGGCAGGCCATCCAGTCCCTCGTCGACAAGGGCCTGCTCGTGCGCCGACGCGGCGTCGGCACCCAGGTCGTGCACAGCCAGGTCAAGCGCCCGCTGGAGCTCAGCAGTCTGTACGACGACCTGGAGGCGGCCGGGCAGCGCCCCGCGACCCGGGTCCTCGTCAACACCTTCGTGCCCGCCTCCGCCGAGGTCGCCGCCGCGCTCGGGGTCCCCGAGGACGTGGAGGTGCACCGCATCGAGCGGCTGCGCCTCGCGCACGGCGAGCCGATGGCGTACCTGTGCAATTACCTGCCGACCGGTCTGCTCGAACTCGAGAGCAAGCAGTTGGAGTCGACCGGCCTCTACCGTCTGATGCGTGCCGCCGGCATCACACTGCACAGCGCGCGGCAGTCCATCGGGGCCCGCGCCGCCACGGCCGTGGAGGGGGAACGCCTCGGCGAGCCGGAGGGGGCCCCTCTGCTCACCATGCAACGTACGACATTCGACGACACGGGTCGCGCCGTGGAGTTCGGCACCCACACGTACCGGGCATCGCGCTATTCGTTCGAGTTCCAGCTACTCGTACGACCGTGACGCGTCCCGCAAGGGGCGCCGGTCTGTGTCGACATACGACTGCGCAGCGAGTCCGCACGCGACTCCGCCGCGTGGGCGCGACCAGCCAGAACGGACCCGTAGCTCCCCGGCGAGCCGGCCCCGACGGCTCCCTCACGACGTACCCGCACTCAACAGACGTCCCGCGCCCTCGCCCGCTCCCCCTGCGGAGCACGAGGCGGCAGCGTAAGGCAGAATCGGCCCCGATGAGCACCTACCGCGACTTCACCCACCGCGGCTCCGCCCGGGCCACCGTCCTGCGGACCGTCGGCACGCGCGAGCGCCGTTGTCATCGGACGGCGCCGCGCGTGCCCACGGTCGGCATCGACATCGGCGGCACCAAGGTGATGGCGGGCGTCGTCGACGCCGACGGCAACATCCTGGAGAAGGTCCGCACCGAGACGCCCGACAAGTCCAAGAGCCCCAAGGTCGTCGAGGACACCATCCTCGAGCTGGTCCTGGACCTCTCCGACCGGCACGACGTGCACGCCGTCGGCATCGGCGCGGCCGGCTGGGTGGACGCGGACCGCAGCCGGGTCCTGTTCGCCCCGCACCTCTCCTGGCGCAACGAGCCCCTGCGCGACCGCCTCGCCGGGCGGCTCGCCGTCCCCGTACTGGTCGACAACGACGCCAACGCCGCCGCCTGGGCGGAGTGGCGCTTCGGCGCGGGCCGTGGCGAGGACCACCTCGTCATGATCACGCTCGGCACCGGCATCGGGGGCGCCATCCTGGAGGACGGCCAGGTCAAGCGGGGCAAGTTCGGCGTCGCGGGTGAGTTCGGTCATATGCAGGTCGTGCCCGGGGGCCATCGTTGCCCGTGCGGCAACCGCGGCTGCTGGGAGCAGTACAGCTCGGGCAACGCGCTGGTCCGAGAGGCCAGGGAGCTGGCCGCCGCCGACTCCCCGGTGGCGTACGGGATCATCGAGCACGTCAAGGGCAACATCTCCGACATCACCGGCCCGATGATCACCGAGCTGGCCCGCGAGGGCGACGCGATGTGCGTCGAGCTGCTCCAGGACATCGGACAGTGGCTCGGCGTGGGCATCGCCAACCTGGCGGCGGCCCTTGACCCCTCCTGCTTTGTGATCGGCGGCGGCGTCAGCGCGGCCGACGACCTGCTGATCGGCCCCGCCCGTGACGCCTTCAAGCGCCACCTCACCGGCCGCGGCTACCGGCCCGAGGCCCGCATCACCCGCGCCCAGCTCGGCCCCGAGGCCGGCATGGTCGGCGCCGCGGACCTGGCCCGGCTGGTGGCCCGCCGCTTCCGGCGTGCCAACCGCCGCCGCGTGGAGCGGTACGAACGCTACGAGCGGTACGCGCAGGCCCGTCGCCGCACCGCCAAGGGGGCGCTGTGACGGCCGCCGCCTCGATACCGCGCCAGTCGTCACCTCCGGACGAGCCTTCGCGGCCCCCGGAGGGCCGGGGCCATATGATCCGACGCCGGGCGCTGACCCTGCTGATCATCGTGCTGCTCATCGGCGTCCCCGCCGGTTATCTGATCATCTCTGCCGACCAGAGCCGCAACAGCGGCAAGGACAAGGAGGCGAAGTACTCGGCGACCGGACTCATCTCCGGCTGGCCCTCGCGCGTGCAGCGCCGCCTTTACCAGGTGACCATCCCCATGGACGCCACAGGCGTCGCGTACTACGAGACGAACAACTGGAAGTCCAGCCGCCTGTACGTGGAGTTCAACACCAGCGAGGCCGGCCTGACCCGGTTCCTCGGCTACCTGAAGACCACCCAGGAATCGCTGAAGAAGGACGACATCGCCATCAGCGCGCGCGACCAGCGCATCGTCGGATGGGACTTCACCGGACGCGGCTCCTGGTTCGGCCTGGTCCACGAGCAGAAGAACCCGGCGCCCACCCTGGACATCGTCGTGAACGAGTTCCGGCCCCGGCACGCGACGGTGTACGTGGTGTCGCGGACGGTCCCCTGACGGCCCCTCACGGCCCTTCCCGCCGCAGGCCCGGCCCAGTGGTCCCTGGCGCCGGAGCCGATTGTCAGACCCCGCCCGTAGAGTCGAAGACGTCCGATGTGGCGAAGCGGCGGGAGGTGACCGGACGTATGGCGGACCAGGTGGCAGAGGCCGTGGTGCCCGTGAGGCTGGCCGCAGTCTTCCTGCCCGCCCCACTGCCCCGCCAGGGCCGGGTCGCCTTCTGGGACCCGGAGGGCGGACCGCTTCCGTCGGACGGCACCGAGGAGCTGACGGTCGTACGACGGCACGGCTCCGGAGTGCGCAGGGGCACCGTGCCCGCCGTGTCGCTGCCGATCGCCGACGCCCTGCCGCTGCTCACCCGGGCCCGGCGTGACCCCGCCGCCCATCCCGCCACCGCCTGCTGGGGCGCCGCCGCGCTGCACGCGTTGCGGCTCGTCGCGCGCGGGCGGCTGCTGCCCGGGCTCACCCCGGACGGATTCGACGCCTGGCGGGCCGGACCACTGGAGCCGGACGACATCGCCCACCTCAGGGCGGTCGCAGCCGCCCTCCCGTACGAGGGCCATGCCGCCCCGCTCCCGGGCAAGGGCCCCCTCCTGCTGGCCGAGCCCGAGGCCCTGGTGCGGTCCTTCCTGGACGCGGTCGCGGACACCCTGCCCCGTACGCCGGCCGCCGCCCACACCGCGGGCCGCCCGTTCGCGGCACGCGAGCCGCAGCGTCTGCCGCAGGCGCACGACTGGGCCGCCGAGGTCGCCGCGGGCATGGACGCGGGCGTACGGATCTCGCTGCGCCTGGACCTGTCGGCGTACCGGCTCTTCGACGACGGTGAGGGCGCACACCGGGCCGGCGCGGCGATCGTGCAGGTGCACAGCCTCGCCGACCCGACCCTCGTCGTCGACGCGGCGGCGCTGTGGGCCGGTGATGCGGACGCGGCGTTCGGTCCCCGTGCCAGGGTGGACGCGGCCCTCGCCGTCCGTCGTGCGGCCCGGGTGTGGCCGCCGCTGGACCGGCTCTCCGAGCAGGACGTGCCGGACGCACTGGCACTGACCGAGGAGGAGCTGGGCGAGCTGCTGGGCGTCGCGGCCACCCGGCTGGGCACGGCCGGGATCGCCGTGCACTGGCCCCGGGACCTGGCGCAGGACCTGACCGCGGCGGCGGTCGTACGGCCCGCGCCCGGCTCGGCGACCGACGGCACGGGCTTCTTCGAGAGCGAGGAGCTGCTGCAGTTCCGGTGGCAGTTGGCGCTCGGCGGCGATCCGCTCACCGAGGCCGAGATGGACGCTCTGGCGGAGGCCCACCGCCCGGTCGTCCGGCTGCGCGACCAGTGGGTACTGGTCGATCCGGCGCTCGTCCGCAAGGCCCGCCGGCGTGAGCTGGGCCTGCTCGACCCGCTGGACGCGCTGTCCGTGGCCCTCACCGGGACCGCCGAGGTCGACGGCGAGAGCGTGGAGGCGGTGCCGGTCGGTGCCCTCGCCGCGCTCCGGGACCGGCTGACGGCGGGTGTCGGCCCGGTGGAGCCGCCCCCGGGCCTCGCCGCCCGGCTGCGGGACTACCAGCTGCGGGGTCTGGCCTGGCTGGACCTGATGACCTCCCTCGGCCTCGGCGGCTGCCTGGCCGACGACATGGGGCTCGGCAAGACGGTCACCGTCATCGCCCTGCATCTGCGCCGGGCGCGCCGCGAGCCGACCCTGGTGGTCTGCCCGGCCTCGCTGCTGGGCAACTGGCAGCGGGAGATCACCCGGTTCGCACCCGGCGTCCCGGTCCGCCGTTTCCACGGCCCGGAGCGCACTCTGGACGACCTGGACGGCGGCTTCGTGCTCACCACGTACGGGACGATGCGGACGGCGGCGCCCCGGCTGGCCGACCGGACCTGGGGCATGGTCGTCGCGGACGAGGCGCAGCACGTCAAGAACCCGTACTCGGCGACGGCGAAGGCCCTGCGCACGATCCCGTCCCCCGCGCGCGTGGCGCTCACCGGCACACCCGTGGAGAACAACCTCTCCGAACTGTGGGCACTGCTGGACTGGACGACCCCGGGCCTGCTCGGCCCCCTGAAGTCCTTCCGCGCCCGGCACGCGCGCGCGGTGGAGAACGGCGAGAACCCCGAGCACGCGGCGGCGGTGGAGCGGCTGGCCCGCCTCGTCCGTCCGTTCCTCCTGCGCCGCAAGAAGTCCGACCCCGGCATCGTCCCCGAGCTCCCGCCGAAGACGGAGACGGACCACCCCGTCCCGCTCACCCGCGAGCAGGCCGCGCTCTACGAGGCGGTCGTGCGGGAGTCGATGCTGGCGATCGAGACGGCGGAGGGCATCGCCCGGCGGGGCTTGGTCCTCAAGCTCCTCGGCTCCCTCAAGCAGATCTGCGACCATCCGGCGCTGTATCTGAAGGAGGACGCGCGGAGGGCCGCGGGCCTCACCGCCCGTTCCGGCAAACTGGCCCTGCTGGACGAGCTGTTGGACACGCTGCTGTCGGAGGACGGCTCGGCGCTGGTCTTCACTCAGTACGTCGGAATGGCCCGACTGATCACCACCCATCTGACCTCCCGCGCGGTTCCTGTCGACCTGCTGCACGGGGGCACACCGGTGCCCGACCGCGAGCGGATGGTGGACCGCTTCCAGAGCGGGGCGACCCCGGTCCTGGTCCTTTCCCTCAAGGCGGCGGGGACGGGTCTGAACCTCACGCGCGCGGGTCATGTCGTCCACTTCGACCGATGGTGGAACCCGGCGGTGGAAGAACAGGCCACGGACCGCGCCTACCGCATCGGCCAGACCCAGCCGGTCCAGGTCCACCGCCTGATCACCGAGGGCACGGTCGAAGACCGCATCGCCGAGATGCTTCAGGCCAAGCGGGCACTGGCCGACGCGATCCTGGGCTCCGGCGAGGCCGCCCTGACGGAACTGACCGACCGTGAGCTGTCGGATCTGGTGTCGCTGAGGAGGACGTCGTGACCGGGGCGGGCGAGGAGCCGCGTCCCGCCGACGCGGCGCGGCGTGCGCTGCGGGCCGCGCGGGAGCGGGAGCGTGACGGTGGCGAGAACACGGGCGGGGAGCCTCCGGCCGAGGCGGGCGTCGAGGGTACGGGCGATGCCGTACCGGAGAGCGACCTGACGTCGGCGGCTCGCCCCGGGGACGCGGCGCGGGAAGCGTTGCGACGGGCGAACGCGGAACGCCGCAGCGGCGAGGGGACCGAGGCGGGTGCCGCGTCACCGCCGGAGCCGGGCGAGGGACGCCCGCCCGTTGTCGAGGAGGGTGAGCCCCCTTGTCCCACCTGGGAGACGACAACGGCCGCGCGCCCCGGTGACGCCGCCCGCGACGTGTTGCGGGCGGCGCGGAAGGAAGCGGCACGGGCGGCGCGGCAAGAAGCGGTACGGGAACGGACGGCGGCCGCGGAAAGAGGAGTCGGGGCGCGGAGTCCGTCCAGCACGTCGGGGCCGTCCGACAGGTTTGGCGCATCCGACAGGTATGGGGCATCCGGCATGTCGGGGCTGTCCGACAGATTTGGGGCATCCGGCACGTCGGGGCTGTCCGTCACCCGGGAGCCGGCCGTCAGCGGTTCCCGCGTGGACACCCCTACCCGTGCACGCGGCGGCCGAGTCCGGGCCGTACGGGAGGTCCTCGCCGGTGCCTTCGGGCTGCCGGAGTCGGTGGCACCGCACGGCGGTGTCGCGCCCACCGCGCGGCACGACGGCGGCGAGGGGGAGTCCGAGCCCGCTTTGTCGCGCTCTCCACGGGAGGCGTCCCCGGCCGGTCCGCGCTACCCGCGCTCCATGGCGGCCCCCGGCCGTGACGGCGATTTGCGGCGTACGTTCGCCGCGCTTCCCGCACGGCCGGCGCACCAGGACGACCGGTTCGCCGAGACATGGTGGGGCGACGCCTGGGTCGCCGCGCTGGAGGAAGGGGCCCTCGACGCGGCGCGGCTCGCGCGGGGGAGGGCGTACGCGGGGCGGGGCAATGTGGACGCCATCACCATCACGCCGGGGCTCGTGCTGGCGTACGTACAAGGAAGCCGTCCGCGCCCATATCGGGTACAGGTGCGGTTGCGGACGTTCTCCGACGACGAGTGGGACCGCTTCCTGGACGCCGCCGCCGAGCGGCCCGGGCACATCGCGGCACTGCTGGACAAACAGGTCCCCCAGTCCCTCGCCGAGTGCGGGGTCCGGCTGCTCCCGGGCCCGGGCGACCTCGAACCGCACTGCGGCTGCCCTGACTTCGGCCACCCCTGCAAGCACGCGGCCGCCGTCTGCTACCAGACCGCGCGCCTGCTCGACCGCGACCCCTTCGCTCTGCTCCTGCTGCGCGGCCGCGGCGAGCGCGAACTGCTGGACGCGCTGTCCCGGCGCAACGCGGCGCGCGCGGCGAGGGCCGCCCAGGAACAGGAGCCCGCGCCGCTTCCCGGCGTACGAGCCCGGGACGCCGTGGCCCGGGACGCGCTGCCACCGCTGCCGGCCCCGCTGCCGCCCCCCGCGCGCCCCGAGCAGCCACCCGCCTACCCGGGGGCACCCGGCGGCCCGGACCCGTTCTTCCTGGACCAGCTGGCCACGGACGCGGCCGCCCGCGCGCACGCTCTGCTGACCACGGGGCAGGATCCGATCGCGGAGCTGACACTGTGGCAGGACGCGGTGCGGCTCGCCGCCGTCCGCCCCGGTTCGGGGCTCACCGCGGGAACCCGAACGCTCTACTCCTCCCTGGCCGCCGCCACCGGGCGGACACCGGCCGACCTGGCGCGGGCGGTCGCCGCGTGGCGGCAGGGCGGACGGGACGGCCTCGCCGTACTCGAGGAGCCCTGGGACCC
>CBFHCJ010000095.1:0-13965 GCA_965654005.1 uncultured Streptomyces sp.
GTCCGCGTGATCGACGCCCGGAGCGGTCGGGTCGTCCAGGAGATCGACGTCGCCAACGTGCCGGCGAGCTCCTCGTTCCACCCGTCGGGCGATCGGATCGTGCTCGGCGACCAGTTCGGACCGACCGTCGTCGTCGACGTGGCGACCGGCAGGGTCGTCGCGAGCGGCCAGGCCCCGCACACGGTGACCTCGGGTGCGGGCCGCGAGAGCGACCCGCGCCAGTGGTGGGACGCCCTGACCGAGGCCCTGCGCCAGTGCGGTCAGGCGGCGCACGAGGCCGCCGCGGTGTCGATCGGCGGGCAGCAGCACGGCCTGGTCACCCTGGACGAGCACGGTGAGCCGGTCCGTCCGGCGCTGCTGTGGAACGACGTGCGGTCCGCGCCGCAGGCCCGCCGGCTGGTGGAGGAACTGGGAGGTCCGAAGGCCTGGGCGGAACGGACCGGAAGCGTGCCCGGCCCCTCCTTCACGGTCACGAAGTGGGTTTGGCTCGCCGAGAACGAGCCGGAGGCCGTCCACGCGACGGCCGCCGTGCGACTGCCCCACGACTACCTGACCGAACGCCTCACGGGGCAGGGCACGACCGACCGCGGCGACGCCTCCGGCACCGGCTGGTGGGCGTCCGCGACGGAGTCGTACGACGAGGAGGTCCTCGCGCACGTGGGCCTCGACCCCGCCCTGCTGCCCCGGGTGGTCCGGCCGGGCGAGGTGGCGGGCACCGTGCGTGACGCACACGATCTGCCCTTCTCCAAGGGCACTCTGGTCGCGCCGGGCACCGGTGACAACGCCGCCGCCGCGCTCGGCCTCGGGCTACGCCCCGGGACTCCGGTGCTGAGCCTCGGCACGTCCGGCACGGTGTACGCGGTCTCCGGGCGGCGCCCCGCCGACCCGACCGGGACCGTGGCCGGCTTCGCGGACGCGCACGGCGGCTGGCTCCCCTTGGCGTGCACTCTGAACTGCACACTCGCCGTCGACCGGATCGCCGCCCTGCTGGGCCTGGACCGCGAGGCCGTGGAGCCCGGAACGGGCGTGACGCTGCTCCCCTACCTCGACGGCGAGCGCACGCCGTCCCTCCCGCACGCCTCGGGACTGCTGCACGGCCTGCGGCACGACACGACGGCCGGGCAGTTGCTCCAGGCGGCGTACGACGGGGCGGTGCACTCGCTGCTGGGCGCCCTCGACCTGGTGCTCGACCCGGACGCGGACCGCACGGCCCCGCTGCTGCTCATCGGTGGTGGCGCACGCGGCACGGCGTGGCAGGAAACCGTCCGACGACTCTCGGGGCGTCCCGTCCAGGTGCCGGAGGCCAAGGAACTGGTCGCGCTGGGGGCCGCCTCGCAGGCGGCCGGACTGCTGACGGGCGAGGACCCTGCCGCTGTCGCCCGGCGCTGGGACACCACCCGCGGGCCGGTGCTGGAGGCCGTGGAGCGGGACGAGACGACGCTGGCCACGATCGCCGGGGTACTCTCCGACGCGGCCCCGCTGCTGGAGCGGGAGCCGGACCGGCGCTGACGAGATCCGAGGGAGGCATGACCGCTCCACTGCACCAAGCCCATCCGTCCAGCCCCGGCCGTCGGCTGCCGGACACCCAGCAGGGCATGCGCCGCCGCAATCTGGCGCGCGTCATGCACACCGTGAGCGCGGAGGGACCGCTGTCGCGCGCCGCGGTCGCTTCACGAATCGGGCTGACCCGGGCGGCGGTCTCCACGCTGGTCGACGAGCTGATCCGGTCGGGACTGCTCGAGGAGCTGGGTCCTGAGCGGCCCGGCCGGGTGGGGCGGCCGGGGTCCGCCCTGACGGTGAGCGGACACGGCCCCGCCGGGATCGGCGCGGAGATCGGCGTCGATCACCTCGCGGTGTGTGCGGTGGATCTACGCGGCGTCATACGGGCGCGGGCGGTACGGCACGGCACGAACCGCGGCCGCGCACCGCAGCCGGTGCTCGGCGAACTGACCGCCCTGGTGCGGCAGGTCGTCGCCGACGCGGAGCAGGAGGGTCTGTGGTCGGCGGGACTGGCCGTCGCGGTGCCCGGTCTGGTCGCACGCGACGCCCGGACCGTGGTCCGCGCCCCCAACCTCGACTGGCACGACGTCGACCTCGGAGCGCTCCGGCCCTCCGAACTGCCGCTGACCGTGGACAACGAGGCCAACTTCGGCTCGCTCGCCGAACTCTGGCTCGACGACGACACACCTCGCGACTTCCTGCATGTCTCGGCGGAGATCGGCATCGGCGGCGCGGTGGTCGTGGACGGGCGGCTGCTGCGCGGGACGCGCGGCTTCGCCGGGGAGCTGGGACATGTGCCGGTGCGCCCCGAGGGGCCGGAGTGCGCGTGCGGCGGGCGCGGTTGTCTTGAGCAGTACGCCGGTGAGGAGGCGGTGCTGCGTGCGGCCGGACTGACCCCGGGTGAGGATCGCGTCGAGCTGCTGGCCGAGCGTGCGGAGCTGGGCGACAAGGACGTATGCCGCGCCCTGCGCGGCGCCGGGACAGCGCTCGGCATCGCGTTGACCGGGGCGGTCAATCTGCTGGACCCGGAGACGGTCGTGCTCGGCGGAGCGCTCGCCGCGCTCGCGCCCTGGCTCCTGCCGTCGCTGGAGCGGGAGCTGGCACGGCGGACGGCCGGACCGGCCTGCGCCATGAAGGTCTCGCGCCTGGGGTCCGAGGGGCCGCTGCTCGGTGCCGCGCACTCGGTGGTGCGGGCTGTGCTCGACGATCCCGCGGCGGTGGCAGGGCGGATGTAACGCCCTGTCCTCCACCGCCCTCCCTCCGGGGGCTCGCCCGGGCTGGTTCCCTCGAACGGGTGGCGGAGTTATCCACAGTAACGTGGTTGTCCACCGAAGAGACTGCACCCTCTCTGCCCAACCGCCCAGCGCCGTACCGTGATTCACACGAGGCGCAGCCGTCGGCGGTGGCTGCGGGCCGATCGAATCGGGGGGCTCCCAGGGCGGGGGATATGGCTTGGTCCTGCGGCGACCATGCGACTACGAATTCAGCGAGCTGGACGCACCCGGGGGATCCATACACATTTGCGCGAAACGGCGGCCTCGTTGAGGCGTTGAGCACACGACGAACAAGATCTGCACATATAGGAACTTGCGTAATGGAAGGAATTTTCACCATGGAACAGATGAAACCGGAGGAAGTCGCATCGGGCCGAGCTGCGTCGGAAAGAGCAGGACTCCTCACGAGCAGGCGGCAGTTACTGAAAGGCGTGGCCCTCGCGGTGGCCCCCTACGCACTGCTCCCGTCAGCACCGGCCGCTGCCCGGCCCCGGACCGTCGACCACCCCTCCGCCGACTGGATGTCGGCGGACCCCGCCAACTACACGGCCTCCGACCGGCCCATCAGCCACCCGCTCGACTTCGTCGTCATCCATGTGACACAGGCGACCTTCACCGGCGCCCTGGGCATCTTCGAGAACCCGGGGAAGAAGGTGTCCGCGCACTACGTCGTCCGGTCGGCGGACGGGCACATCGCGCAGTGCGTCCGCGAGCACGACATCGCCTGGCACGCGGGCAACTGGGACTACAACACGCGCAGCATGGGCATCGAGCACGAAGGGTGGGTGGACAGGCCCGAGTACTTCACGAACGCGTTGTACGAGGAGTCGGCCAAGCTCACGGCGGCGATCTGCACCAAGTACGGAATCCCGAAGGACCGTGCCCACATCATCGGGCACTACGAGGTCCCGGGCACCGACCACACCGATCCGGGGCCGAACTGGGACTGGGCGCGCTACATAAGGCTCGTGAACGCCGTCTGATCCGAGGAGACGACGGCCACGAGCCGGCAGGGGCGTGGGGCGGCAGGCGGGGGTCCCTCACCGGTCTCGTGCGGGTCGACGGCGGTCGAAACGGTTGTCGGCGCTCATCGCGGGAGTGACGGTGTTCCCGTCCGCATCGCCATCCCGGGAGGCCGCATCGCTCTGCTCGGGTTCGCAGGCGCCGGCCGTGGCCCGGCTGTGGCGCAGGCTCGCCGACGATCTACGGACGGTGCGGCCGCCGGCGGCCGTACGCACGCTCCTCGAGGAGCCTCGAGGAGCGAGGTGTACGACCCTGAGGCCGAGAGCTCGACGCCGACGAGGCCGCTCAGATCGTCCGGTCCGGCCCGCACCACCCGGTATGCCTCCAGGATCTCGTCCTTGGGGCCGGTCCGGACGACGCGGCCGCCATGAATGAGCGTCACGTAGTCGCCGATGCGGTCCAGATCGGAGGTGATGTGCGTGGAGAACAGGACGCTGTACCCCTCGTCGAGCAGGAATTCCCCGATAATGCCGACAAGCTCGTCCCGGGCGACGGGATCCAGGCCACTGGTCGGCTCGTCGAACACGAGCAGCCGCGCCCGATGCGACAGCGCCACGGCGATCATGAGCTTCGTCTCCATGTCGCATGACAGGTCCTTGGCCTTCGCCCGGGCGGGGTCCGCGCTTGTGGGCATGGCAGATCGCTCCAGGGAGACGGGGACGATGAGGCCGTGCGGTGTTCGCAGTGCCGTGCGTAACCCCTAAAGCGTTGCCAGACAGCTGGTGCAGCGTCAGGAAATGTCGCGCGGCGGTCTTGTGAAGTCGAGGGGTGTGCCGTGCGCGGACGAGGCGAAGGGTCCGGTCCGACAGACGGCTCCCGACGCGGCCACGGCGATCGCGAACCGTGCCGAGTCTCCTCGGGGTGAACTTCGCACCGAGCGGTCGCCCACCGGTACGGCCCGCCGCTACGGTGCCCCGCATGAGCGCCGATGACCTGTGCCCCGAGGACCAGTGGCCGCTACTCCCGGCGTGGATGTGGGACTGCGCAGTGTGCGTGCGACTGTACGAGGCGATGCGGCACATCCAGGGCGTCATGGCCGAGTTGCGGCTCAGCGGCGAGCAGGGCGTGGACTGGGACATCATGGACAGCGTGCCCGGGACGCAGGTCCGGCTCGGTGAGCATCTCGCGGCCGAACACGCCGAACTGCTGCCCGACTGGGACGAGACGTGCGAGACGTGCTCCCTGCACCGGTACGCCCTCCTCCCGGACTCCGATGCCTCGCCCGGGCCGGGGGCCGTGAAGCCCGCGGCGGAACACCGGGCGCGCCATGTGTTCGCGCCGCCGCGGATCGTCGGGCTGAGGTGACCTTCTTGCGGCGTACGTCCGGCGTGGAACACTCCGCGCCGACCGCCCGTTGGGCTCCGCGTGACACCACGGCAACCCATATAATTGACCGAATCCATGTGATTGCCGCATTTGATTCACCGCATCCATGTGGTCCATGGACAGTGCGCACAGCACCGACTACGGAGGGATCGAACCCGATGACGACCCTGCCCGACCGGCCGAACACCGCGCTGCTCGTCATCGATGTCCAGAACGGAGTGGTGGCGGGCTCCCATAACCGTGACCGTGATCGCGAACATCAACACGCTGATCGGCAGGGCCCGCGCGGAGGACGTGCCCGTGATCTGGGTGCAGCACTCCGACGACCACCTCAAGCAGGAGAGCGACGGCTGGCAGTACGTGCCGGAGCTGGTCCGCCTGGATCAGGAGCCTCTGATCCACAAGCTCTATGGCGATTCCTTCGAGGACACCGAGTTGGAGGCCGCGCTTACCGAGCGCGGGGTGGGCCGGCTCGTCGGCGCCGGCGCTCAGACCGACGCGTGCATCCGCTCGATCCTCCACGGGGGCATCGTCCGCGGGTACGACGTGACGCTGGTCGGCGACGCTCACACGACGAAGGACCTGACCGAGTACGGCGCACCGGCCCCGGAGCAGGTGATCGCCTACACCAACCTCTACTGGAAGTGGCAGAGCGCACCTGGGCGCCGCGGCGAGACCGTCGACACGGCGGAGGTGACCTTCGCGGCGGGCGACGCGGGCTGCGACCGCCGCTCCGCACATCGCGAGAGATACATGCTCGCTCAAGCATCTAGCCATGCTGGGTAGTCTCGAACCATGGGTTGGCGCCGGGTCTGCCGATATGGACGAGGGAGGAACGACCGCCACCGCCTGTCCGGAAAGAATTGGCGGTCCACGCCGTCGGAGTCGGAACCCCAGCAGAGGCTCCGGCGGCGAGACCGGCGGCATGGACGGCCAGGATGAACTAGCCCACCTGCAGCAGCGCGCTGAGGCGGCCTTACTCCTCCCGGTACGACGGGTCGACGTCGGAACGTGTCCTTCGCCTCCGGCCGGAAGGGGTAGAGCCGGGTGCACGGCCCTACGGCCACGGCCCGCGGGGTTCTCAGGGTATGTGCGCCGTCCGCATCCCGGCCATGGAGCTCGTGACATGGTGGGCACGGGTCGCCGCGCTCAGCCGCTCCGGATCGCGGCTCTCGATGGCATCGACAAGCTCCTGATGGATCTCGACCCTGCGCTGGAAGTGTTCTTCCAGCGAGTCCTCCGGTGGCGGGTATCCGCCGGCAGCGCGGCGGCAGACCTCAAGGCATTCGGTGTACGGGCGGACCAGCAGGGGGTTGCGCGCGATGGCGGCGAGGCGTTCGTGCAGATCCCAGTTCGCCTGGCTGAAACGGCCGGAGTCGGAGACGCAGCGCCGCATGGTCTCGACCAGCGCGCGGCATTCCTGGATGTCGTTGCCGTGCCAGAAGTGCGCTGCCTCCCGGAGGATGAGGGGCTCCAGGGCGTCCCGTACGACCAGGGCGTCCACGAGGGAGACATCGCCGGGAACGGGCTTCCCGGTGAGCGTCTCGGGGTAGGCGGCCGCGAGGAGTTCGAGCTGCTCACGCAGGCGGCGCGTGTGGCCGGGGGCCGCATGCCGGATCGCCGTCCTGCCCATCCTGGTGATCTCCACCAGCGCGGCCCGCTTGTCACCGACCACCGGCAGGCGTCGCACGAGGGATGCCTGCTCCATGCGCAGGATCATACGGCTGAGACCGCTCTGGCTGAGCTCAACCTCGCCCAGCAGGTCCTGCTGACGCGCCTGGCCCTCAGCGGACTCCGCCAACAGCGTCAGCAACTCGTACCAGTCGAGCCGCAGACCGCTCTCCCGCTCCATCTCCCGGTTGAGGTACTCCGCGGCTTGAAGGTGGGAACGCGACAGTGCCCGCCACACGTCCTGCGGTGATTCCTCCCGTGTTGGCGCATTCTCCTTATACACGACTGCCCGAACACCCCCAATCCCGGCCGTCCGACGGCGACCATAAAGCCTCTACTATCCCTCCAAGAATATCATGCTTGCACGGGCATACATGTGGGGAGGGCGCAGCCCCGCTGGAGGGAGGGGCCTGTCCTCAGCCCCTCGGCGGCCTCCCGACACTTCTCCTCGGCCGGCGGCTCGGTCGGGTTCCCTGCCGACTGCAGCCTCCTCAGCGCCCCGGCTCGGTAGGCAAGTTCTCCGCGAGGACCCCATTGGGTTGGCGAGCGGCATTGCGTTGGCGGGCGGCTCCGTAGTGGCGCCACCCCGCGTCGACGTCCGGTCGGGCTGCAGGCCGACGGTGCGAGCGCTGCCCAGCTCACGGAGTGGGCGCCCCATGGCGGAACGGGCGCAGCCGCAGGTCAACCATACGGTGGTGGGGTGAGCCGCCGCCGCGAAGCTCGGACGGTTCGTCAGGGGCAGCCTCAGGCTGCCCGAGGCCACCATACGGGCGACGATCGGGGCCGCGGTGACATGGCCTCCGACACCTTCATCGAGACCGCCTTCGCCGACGGCTACGCCGGCAAGGTCCGCCCGATGGTCGTCCAGGCACTGGACCACGGCATCGACAGCGTCGAGGACGCTCCGGCGGAGCTCAAGGCGCTCTTCCATCACCTGGAAACCGAGCCGGACTGGCTCGACCGGGCCCTGGTAGAGCTTGGCGCCCAGGTCTTCCGCCGTTTCGGTACGGACGCCTTCTTCTCCTTCGGTGTCATGACCTTCGAGGGGTACCGGCTGGAGCACATCCAGAAGCCGCTTGTCCTGACCGGTGCCTATACCGGGGGGCTCGGCCTTCGGCCGCTTCCTGGAGACCTGCCGGTTCTGGAGCGACGTGTCGGAACCCGGAGCCCTGCGCCAGGGCGCGCCGGACGCAAGACGGCCGTGATGGTGCGGATCATGCATACAACCGTCGAGGATTCGTGGCGCGTCTCCCACGTCGTCGCACCTGCCTCGGATCCCCACGACGGCCCCGACAGCCGCATCTGAGCCAGTCGTTCATCGACGTCTTCGCCCCGGCACCCGAGGACCAGGGCGAGGAGCGCCCGGCCAAGGAGCACGAGTACCGCAAGGCCCTCGGGTACGCCGCCTTCTTCCTGCCCGCCGCCACACTCGAGGTGACCGGCGTTCCACCGGCGGGGCTGCTGCGGTGGCAGCCGCTGACCCGCTTCGTGCCCAACCTGGTGACGTCGGCCGCCCGGAGTGTCGTGCCCGGTTTCGCCGCCTGCTCGATCTGCGGCGCAGGCCGTCCCGCGCGGCATGGCTGAGCCACCACACCGGAGGCCGTCCCGCCGCGTTCACCCCTGTCGAGAGGCTGTCCCGATGAGCAGGAACATCACCGCCGCGGTCGCCCGCGCCGACTGAGCGAGTTCCCCGTGGAGCACCTGACAGTGGAAGACCCACCTGTCGCCCCTCCATCTGCTGAGCCGGGCCCATGCCGGCATCGGAACCAACATCAGCGCGCACACGTACGATGAAGCCCATGGCCAAGACCGCTCGTCCCAGGGGCCGCCCGCCCAAGGACACGGGCCCCGCCCCCATGGAGGACGTCCTCCAGGCCGCCCTGCACTCCTTCGCCACGCATGGCTTCAACGGCGTCTCCGTGCGCACCCTCAACCGTGAACTCGGCGTCAGTCACAACCTGCTGCACCAGCGGTACGGATCGAAGGATGCCGTCTGGCGCGCGGCCGTCAACTGGGGCTTCGGTCGGCTCGTGGAGCTGGAGTACAAGGCCGACTGGTACGGGCGGGAAGTGATCGTGGTGGACCGCTTCTTCCCCTCGTCCAAGTTGTGCTCCGCCTGCGGCAGCCTCGCTGAGGCGATGCCGCTCAACGTCCGTACGTGGACGTGCGGCAGCTGTGGCACGGCCCATGACCGGGACGTGAACGCGGCGAACAACCTTCTGGCCGCCGGGCTGGCGGTGTCTGTCTGTGGAGCTGGTGTAAGACCTCAACGGAGAACTCCGGGCGGGCAGTCGGCGACGAAGCAGAAAACCCCACGGCGCGAGCCGTAGGAATCCCCCTCGTTCACGACTCCGTTGGGAAATCCCGCAAACCGGTGGTCGTGATCGCGGTTTCAGGCGGCGAGGTCGAGGCGGGCGAGGTGGGAGGTTCTGGTCTGGCCGAGCGGGGTCTCGGTGAGCCAGGCGTCGAGTCGGGTGACGTTGATCGCGGTGGCGGCGAGGACGTTGCCAAGATGGGTCTTGGCCAGACCCGTGAAGCGGGTGCGGCGGATGCCGGTGCGGCGTACTGCCTGCGAGATCGTGCCCTCGACGCCCGCGCGGACGTCATAGCGCTTCTTCCATTCCTCGGTCTGCTGTTCCCGGCGGCGCTGGGCCAGGACTTCTTGCTGCTCGCGGGGCAGGAGGGTCAGGCTGCGTCCCCACTTGCCGTTGGTGGCCGTGGTGCACCTTGCCCGCAGCGGACAGACCGCGCAGTCGGTGACGGCGAAGTGGATGCGGGCCAGCGGGGTACCACTGGCCTTGCGCTGGTCGGACCAGCTGATACTGGTCAGGCCCTGGGGACAGGTGACCTGTCGGCGTTCCCAGTCGACGGTGAAGGCGCTCTGGGCGAAGTGCGCTTCCCCCGACCGCTCATGGCAGGTGTCGCCTCCGACCGGGCCCAGCAGGTCGACGCCGTGGTCGTCGCGGGCGGTGACGATGTGGGCGGCGGTGACGTAACCGGCGTCCACCGCGTGCTCGCCTGGCACCAACTCCCTTGCTGCCAGGCCCTGGTGGATGGGCTCGGTCATCTCGGTATCGGTGACCGTGGCGTCGGTGGTGGCCACGTGGGTGATCAGGTGCGGGGCGTCGGCCTCGCAGGTCTCGCTCAGGTGAGTCTTGTAGCCGCACCAGCCGGAGCCGCGCTTGGTGCCGTAGCGGGCGTCGGGGTCGTAGGGCGAGGACAGGCGTTCTCTGGCCGGCGGGAGGTCCTTGCCCTCCCGCCAACGCACCCCCTCACCGTCGCGGTGGTACTGCTCGACCCAGGCCCGGCGCAGGATCTGGACCGCGGGGATCTCCCGCAGCCAGGCAGGAGCCCCGGGAGCATAGACGGCCTCAAGGACCGCGAAGCCGTCCCGGCCGACCTGCCCCGCCCACTCGGTGCGCACGTTCTCGCCCTTGGGGAAGCGCCAGGAGTCGACCCGGGCGCCATAGCGTTTGACCCAGTCGGCAGTCACCAGCGGAGACAGCCGGTCGGGGGCGGCTGCGGCCAGGGCCTCCAACGCGGCGCGCAAGGTCTCCCCGACGAACTCCATCCGGTTCAGCGTCCGCACCGCTGCCAGCACATGGGTGGAATCGGTGCGCTGGCGCCCTCCGGAACGCAGCAGCCCCAGCTCGGAGATCCGCTGCAGGACCAGGCCAAGGACCTTCTCCTCCAGGCCGTGCCCGATCAGCCGGGCGCGGAAGTCACTGAGAACGGAGAAGTCGAACCCCGGGTCGTCCAGTTCCAGCCCAAGGAGGAACTTCCAGTCCATACGGGCCCGCAGCTGGTCAGCGGCCTGCCGGTCAGTGAGTCCCTCGGCGTACTGCAGCACCGAGACCAGCGCCAGCGCCCCAGGGGAGACGGCCGGACGCCCCCGTGTCGAAAACGCCTCCGCGAAGGATTCGTCATCGAACAGCGGGCCGAGCGTCTCGCGCACCCGGACAGCCAGCGTGCCCTTGGGGAACGATGCCCGCACCACCCGAGCGGTCAGCTCCGGCACCCCACGGTCGTCCCGCGACTCCAGCGACACCCAGCCACCCTCGTTCCAACGAACAGAACGATCATGCCAACCACAACGAGCCCGGGAGGCCGGTTTGCGGATTCCCCAACGGAGTCGTTCACGAGGGGGAGGAAGTCAACATGGACGCCCTGAAGAGCTGAACCGGTCGGTTCGGAGAGGGGCTGCTCGGCCGTAGCGACAGCCCCGGCATGTCGTGAGCTGCGTCGGCGCGGCCGGGGGGGACCGGCGTGATCTCATCGGCGTGCGCCTGCCCACTACTCTCCCCGGAGCATGAGGTGACGCCCGACTCGCCATCTCCGTCACGGAGCGGCCCGACGCGACCCGACGCGACCCGACGCGACCCGACGCGACCCGAAACCGGGTCGAAGTGATCGTCGTTGGCGAGGTTGTCGACAGAGGTGATGTGGATGACGGCCTCCGAGCCGGCGAGGATACCGCGCCCCCCTCACGCAACTGTCCCCCACCCCGATCTGGAGGGGTACCTCATGTTAAGCTGTGGTCATGAGCCACCAACCCGTCCTCCCTGCGCCCGAGGCCCCAGCCAAACGGCTGCGGCGTGACGCGCAGCGCAACCGTGATGCGATCGTGGCGGCCGCACGTGAGGCGTTCGCGGAGCAGGGCCTGGACGCTTCCCTGGAAGGCATCGCCCGCCAGGCCGGCGTCGCGATCGGAACGCTCTACCGACACTTTCCCACCCGGCTCGCTCTGGTCGACGAGCTCTTCGTCGAGAAGTTCACCCATCTACTCAACGCAGCTGAGGAATCCGCTGCCATGGATGACGCCTGGGAGGGGTTCTGCTACTTCTTGGAGCGGTTCTGCGCACTGCAGGCATGTGACCGTGCTTTCAACGCCTTGGCTTTCGCGCGGCTACCCCCGCACACCGTCATCGGGCAGATGAGTGAACGCTTCAAGGAATTGGGCACTGGGATCATTCACAGGGCCCAGCAGCAACGTGCGGTACGCGCCGACGTCACCCCGGAGGACATCGCCTTCGTCGCGTGGTCCATGACAGGCATCATCCAGGCGACCCGCACGGTCGCGGCCGGCGCCTGGCGGCGGCACCTCCACCTGATGCTCGACGGCTTCCGCGCCGAGCGTGCCCACGAGTTGCCCGAACCCCCGCTGAGCCCCCAGCAGGCCGAACAGGCCATGACCGCACTCGAGTGCCACGAGGATGACCGCCGCTCCAGGTGAGAGAGGGCCACCATCACGGCGCTGTAACAGCAGTGGCTGAACCAAATTCCACCGGGCGGATTCCGGTGGGCTTTTCCGGTTGATTCCAGCCGGGTGGCGGCGGTCACTATCTGGACGCGCAGGCCCTTGACGTGCACGCCCTTGACCTTGGTGCATCCGTGCTCGGCGCCCTGCTTGGCGGCCCCGTAGACCTGCTTCACCTTCGAGTCGATGTCCAGGTAGACGACCTGGTCGCCGTCCGGCAGCAGGTTGCGATGTGCGGCGAGATTGCAGCTGAACGCCCGTGCGACGGACTCCGGTTGACGCACATGTCCCCAGGTGAACGCGCGCAGGAAGCTGCCCAGGGTGGACGGCCACCTCTCTGCGTCAGCCCCGCAGCCGCCCGGCGGTATGGAGGTGCGACGCCCATCGGCTGCACCTCCATACCACGTTGCATCAAGGTCACGACTGGGTGGTTCTCTCAACGTTCAGCCAGGAGCAACTGGTCCAGGTACCAGTGGTCGATCCTGCCATTGCGGTACGGCGTCACATCGATCCACCTGCCGTCGTCCCAGCGGTACAGGCGGTGGCCGTCCCAGCGATGGCCCTCCTCGCGATGCCGGACCCGGCTGGGGTCCCCGCGCCCGTCGATCGGGTGCCAGCCCCGGCCGTAATCATGGTGACACGTGGCATGACCGACGGGCTCTGACGTCGCCGCCGAGGCCACACCCCCGGCCCCGAGAACCGCTCCACCCGCAATGACCGCCGAAGCGGCAACGAACGAGATTCGCCTTACAAAGCGCTTCATCATCATCTCCTGGTGACTTGCCACTTTTCCGCTCCCCAGGGGTAGGCCCGTTTCGTAAAGCGCATTGGAATATCCGAAAACGGCTTACTCCAGACCGACCCACACCAATCGGAGGGGATCCTCATATTTGAAGACTCCGCCAGAGTACCTGAGGGGGTCCTCACATTAGAGGTGAGGCTCATCACAGGACGGCGGCGGCCGGAAGGTGGTGTGGCCAGGAGCAACGACCGTGCCGCCACGTGGACGGCCCGAGGCTGGTGAATGCCCAGCGCGAAGGCTCCGCAAGCGGACGAGCACCGTGCAGCCGACGGCGAACAGGTTGGGCTCCGACTTCAACTGGCGAAACAGTCGGCCAGAGCCTTCCCCGTATCCGGGCGAGGCCGCGCCAGGCGTTCCGCTCCGCCGGAGTGAGCCGCGAACTCGTCATGCCGCTTGAGGACTTGGCCATGTACGGGCACGCCGGCACGATGATCCGCTTCCCGGACTCGCGCACTTCGACGAGTGCCCGCTGAACCAACCGTGCCGGCGTCGACCACGCCGTGCCGGCCCCGCCGAGGTGGCCTGAAACCCCCGCGCCCCGTAGGTGCGCGGGGCCCTGGCAACATGCGGCTCCGCCGCGTGGGCGCGACCGGTCACAAACGATCCGCGCTCACGCGACCACCCGATCCCCCACGGCGAGACTCCTCCGGGGCCCGGGGCGGAGCCCCGCCCCGGCTACTTGAGGCCGATCGCGGCGCAGTCCGCCGCGTACTTCGCGGTGCAGATGTCCTTGACGGTGTAGATGCCGTCCTGGATCACCGTGCCCTTGATGTTGTCCTTCGTAAGCTCGACCACCGGCACCAGCATCGACGGGATGTTCTTCTCGGTCGGGCTGTCCACCTTGTCACCGGTCAGCGCGCCGAACTCGATCGAGCGGCCCTGGGCCTTGAACACCGCCATCTGCGCGGCGTTGCTCGCCTCCTGCGGGTACGACTTGTACACGCTCATGTACTGCTCGCCCGAAACGATCCGCTGCACCGCGTCCAGCTCCGCGTCCTGACCGGTCACCGGCGGGACCTTGCTGACGCCCGCCCCCTTCAGCGCGTCGATGATCGCGCCGGCAAGGTTCTCGTAGGCGGAGTAGACCGCGGCGATGTTGACGATGCCGATGA
>CBFHCJ010000096.1:0-13880 GCA_965654005.1 uncultured Streptomyces sp.
TTCCGACCGATCAGACGGGTACGGTTCCGACCGATCAGACGGGTACGGTTCCGACCGATCAGACGGGTACGGTTCCGACTGACCAGACGGGTACGGTTCCGACCGATCAGACGGGTACCGCTCCCAGCGACGAGACGGGTACCGCTCCCACTGACGAGACTGGTACCGCTCCCAGCGACGAGACGAGCGTTGGCCCCAGCGACACGGGCTCCAGCGACACGGGCTCCAGCGACACGGGCTCCAGCGACACGGGCTCCAGTGACACGGGCTCGAGCGACACGGGTGGCGGCGACACGGGCGGCGGCGACATCGGCGGCTGACAGCTGAGACTCATGCATCTGGCCCCTGGACGACTCGTCCAGGGGCCTTTGCCGTGTCCTGCGGACAGGCCGCCTGCCCAGCCTTACGTCGAGCCGGTCACCGCCGCTCGCGGTCGCTGCCCGCCCGAAGGCGCTGAGCTGTCCGGCCCCTCGGTCACAGACGGTTCGTCAAGTGGTGTGTCCGGCATAATGGCGAAGCGGCGCGAGCGGACCGTGCCGATCGGCCGACGGGGACGGTAGGGGTGCGGGAACTGATCGAAGGCCGATACGCGCTGGACGAGTTACTCGGCCGGGGCGGATTCGGCGAGGTGTGGCGGGCTTGGGACGACCGGGTGGGCCGCTGGGTGGCCGTGAAGATCGGATACCCCGAGACCGTCGAGGACGCCCGGCGCTTCGAGCGGGAGGCGAATCTCGCAGGGAACCTCGCGCACCCGAACATCGCCACCATCCACGACTTCGGTCGCGGCACCCGTGTCGGCCGCGACATGGTCTTCCTCGTCATGGAGCTCCTACAGGGCGACAGTCTGGCTACCGTCGTCGCGCGTGGCCTCCCACCGCTGCGTGACGTACTGGACTGGTCCGCACAGATCGCGGCGGCCCTTGGGGCCGCGCACGACGCGGGCGTGGTGCACCGGGACATCAAGCCGGCCAATGTGATGATCACCGAGACTCGGGTGGTGAAGGTCCTCGACTTCGGTATCGCCAAGGCCCAGGGCACGCCCATGACGGAGCTGACAGCCACCGGCATGATCATCGGCTCCTTCCCGTATATGGCGCCGGAACGTTGGACCGGCGGCGCGGACGGCGCGCCCGTCGACGGGCGCGCAGACCTGTACGCCCTGGGCTGTGTGATGGCTGAACTGCTCACCGGACGGGCGCCGTTCACCGGTCGCGAGGTGTACGAGTTGCTCGCCCAGCACCTCCAGGTCGTACCGCCCGCGCCGTCCGCGCTTCGCCCCGGGCTGCCCGCCGCGCTCGACCGCCTCGTCCTCGACCTGCTCGCAAAGGACCCACGGCAGCGGCCCGCGCACGCGGCAGAGGTCGCGCGGCGGCTGGTGGAGATCACCAGTGGTACGGCCGAGGGCGGGAACAGGCTGTCCGGCGGCCCCGCCCCGCAAGGCGCGGACGGTTATCTGCCAGAGCCGCAGAACCGCACCCCGACCGAGCGGGACGCCGGCGCAGCCAGGTCCCGCATCGCACCCACCGCCCCGGTCACCCAGGCAGCCGGGGCCGACGACCCCGTCCGCCTCATGCTGCGTCGCCGCCTCACCGAACTGCTGGAGGACCGCCCTGCCGATCTGGGAGATCGGCTGGGCGCCCTGGTCGGCTCCCTCACCGAGGAACTCGGCGCAGACGACGCGCTGACCGTGCGGGCTGCCTACCACAGGGCCCTGACCGTACGTCACACATCCCGGACCGAGTTGGAGCGGGTCCTGCCGCGCATGATGCGGGTCCTCGGCGTGGAGCATCCCGACACCATCGCCGCGCGGGCCCTGTACGTGGGTGAGGCGGCGGCCGACGGCCCGGGCGACGGCCGTCGGCACGAGGACGAACTGCGCGAGATCATCGAACAGGCCGCACGGGTCCTTGGGCCGTATGACCCGGTCACCCTGACCGCCCGCTACCACCTGGCCGCCGCGCTGTACCGCGGCTCCGGTGCCCGGGACGAGTCGCAGGGGCAGCGCACTCCCGAGCAGGCGGCTCGGGAGGCCGCCCTGCTCGCCCCGCTCCTGCCGGACCTGGAACGGGGCTTGCCGTCCGACAGCCCGGTGCTGGCCGACGTACGCAGGAGGCTGAGCCACGACTCCTGGCTGACCGGAGAGTTCGCCACCGCCGCCCGGATCTACCAGCAGCTCTACCCCGACCTGGAATGGCTGGCCCACGAGGGGAACGCGGAGGTGGCCTACCGGGTGGCTCGGAGCATCGGCGAGGCCGGCGACCCGGAGCAGGCCATGGCTATGATCAAGCCGCTGCTGGAACGGCTGCACGTGTACGTGGGGAGCGCCCACTGGCTGACCCGCGAGGTGACGGAAGCCCGGTCCCGCTTCCGCCAGGCGCTGCGGGCGGAGCGGCGCGTCGGCGGCGGCCGGTCCTGGTTGTTCGGCCTACGCTGACCCACCCCGCACCCACCCCGGCTCAGGCCGCCGTACTCCGCGCGCAGTCACAGTAGCGGTGGTGCGTTGTGGGCGTAGGTCGGCAGTCGCGGACAGCAGGGTGTTCTGCGATGACGCCTCGCCAGCCCACCGGCACTCGTCGATCTGACGTTCACTGACCGTCATGGCGGCACGCGGTGGCTCGAAGGATTTTCCTTGGTTCGTGCCCGCTCGCCGAGAGCCGTTCGGACGGGGAGCCTTGGCTCGGGATTCGTCAGCCATCGGAAGACGGCCGGCGAGGACGTCCACCTCCTCCAAGCGCAATCACCGCCGTCCACCTGGAAGGAAATCCGCTACCGCTATTGCGGCGGCGGATGGTGGCCCGCCAGTGACGCTCTCGCACGTCGAGCTGGTTACCGCGGAATGGGACGACTGGTACAACCACCGCCGCCTCCACGGTGAGATAGGCCACATTCCGCCCGTCGAGTACGAGACCAACTACTACCGAGCAACCACGAAACCCCAGGTCATTGCCACCCTCTGAGATCTCCGACGAAACCGGGGCGGTTCACATCGGCCACGCCGGTTGATTGGTCCTGAACTCGCGTGGTGAACAACTTGATTGGGTCCTGAACTCGCCTGGTGAACAACTCTGCGTCCTAAGATCGTCAGGTACTCACCGTCGGCTCCTGAGTTCGCACGGGGGCCGACCGAAACGCCGAGCCCGCCGGGCCGGCGAGCACACCGCACTTCTGCCTTTCCTTCCCCAGCCCCCACACCTGAAAGCCTTGCAACCTCATGAGCGAAATGACTGCCGAAACGCCGCCGGACGCCTTCGTCTTAGGTGGTAGACATCGGCACCGCAAGCCCAGACAGAGCGGCACAGGAACCGGTCTGCGCCGGGCCCTCGTCCTCGCCATGGCCGTGCCGGTGGTTTCCGCCGCTCTGGCGGCTCCGTCCGCCTTCGCCGCCGACAAGGGCGTCGGGGCGAGGACCAAGACCGACGACCTGGACGCCACCGACCAGCAGATGGCCACGAATCTTCAGACCCGCGTACTCGACCAGCGGCTGGGCTCCAACGTGAGCGGTGTTGTCCTCGACGCGGACTCGGACACCACCATCTGGGGCCACAACGCCTCCACCGCGCTGATGCCGGCGTCCAATGCCAAGCTGGCCACGGCGACCGCCGCCCTGACCGTGCTCGGCCCGCACCACCGGTTCACCACGAAGGTCGTCTACGGCAACGGCACCCTGACCCTCGTCGGCGGCGGCGACCGCACCCTGACCACCGCCGACCTCGCCGAACTGGCCAAGACGGCGGTCGCCGGGCTCAAGGCCGCGGGTCTGACCACCGTGAAGGTCGCCGTCGACGACAGCCTCTTCCCCGAACCGACCCTGGCAGTCGGCTGGAACGACGGCTACTACCCCGACACCGTCGCCCCGGTCCGCGCACTCGTCGTCGACGGACACGGTGTCCAGGACACCTCCATCGACGCCGGGCAGGTCTTCGCCGAGCAGCTCGCCGCCGACGGCGTCACGGTCTCCGGCGACGTCACCCGCGCCACCGCGAGCCCGACCGACCTACCTGTGGCACGCCACCGGTCGGCGCCGCTGAGAGACATCGTCCATACGATGCTCAAGCACAGCGACAACAACATCGCCGAGACCCTGCTGCGGATGACCGCCCTGGCCGCGGGCCGACCGGCCACCTTCGAGGGCGGCACCGAGGTCGTGCGCGAGGTGCTGAGCCGGGTGTACGGCGTGTCGCTCGACCACTTCGAGCTCTACGACGGCAGCGGCCTGTCCCGGGCCGGCCGCATCCCGGCCGCCACCCTCGCGCAGATCCTCGAACTGCTCACCGAGCCCCGCTACGCGCACACCCTCGGCTCCATCCTGGACGGGCTGCCCGTGGCCGGCGAGGCGGGCAGCACGCTCGGCCCGGAGTACGGCCGCTTCGACGACCCCAACTCCCAGTGCGCGGTGGGCAAGGTGTACGCGAAGACCGGCACCCTCACCGGGGCCGTCGCCCTGAGCGGTCTGACGCAGGGCAAGGACGGCAAGTGGAAGGTGTTCTCCTTCGTCGAGAACGGCTCCACGGCCGACCCGAACGCCACCAAGGACGCCATGGACGACCTTGCCGCGACCGTCAACGGCTGCTACGCGTAGGGCACACGTTCGCGGGACGGCTTCTCCGAGACCGTCCCGCAGACGCCTCGCCCCGCTACGATCTCCACCGCCAGGCCGTTGACCAGGAGAAATACAGAAGTCCGGCCGGAGTACCAGGCGCCGCCGCAAAGGTTCTCCTGGAGACGGAGAGCGGTCTCCAAACCTTTCCATAACCGTTAACCGTCCTGTTCGCCCGTTGACACCCTGCCTACCCCCACTTAGTGTCACGCCAGCATTCGAACATGTGTCGATATCTCGAACGATTGAAAGGCGAGTGTCCTGCGTATCACTGGAATCAGCGCACACGTGGCCGGTGCGCTGTGGCGCAGCCTGACGTACGTACAGATGCACCCTGAAGTTCGGTCTGTCCAGGGCGCCTGGGGATCTACCCGTACGGCACCCATCTGCGGGACCTGACCCTGGACACCACCCGGAGGCGGGTACGGCGCGACCGACGCGCTCTCGACCTGCTCGCCGTCTGCCCGGACCGCTCCCTCGCTTGCCCATCGGCACCTGATACGCCGTCATCCTCTCAACGACGGTAAGAACAAGGAACGATCACCATGCACAACCGAAGAGCCGCCCTCGCCGCCATGGCCGGAGCCGCCTCCCTCGCCCTCGCCTTGTCCGCCTGCGGCTCCGGCCGGAACAGCGAGGTCAGCTCCAAGGGCGGCACCATCGGCATCGCCATGCCGACCCAGGCGTCCGAGCGCTGGATCACCGACGGCAAGAGCATGGTTGACGACCTACAGGCCAAGGGGTACAAGAGCAAGCTGGTCTACGGCAAGAACGACCCGGAAACCCAGGTCTCACAGATCGAGAACCTGATCAAGCAGGGCGTCGATGCACTGATCATCGCGGCCATCGACAACAAGTCGCTGAACGGCGTGCTCCAACAGGCCGCCGACGCGCACATCCCGGCGATCTCCTACGACAGGCTCATCCTCGGCACCAAGAACGTCGACTACTACGTCTCCTTCGACAACGATCAGGTCGGCCGACTCCAGGCCTTCTACATCATCGACAAGCTCGGCCTGGTTCACGGCAAGGGCCCGTTCAACATCGAACTGTTCGCCGGCTCCCCCGACGACAACAACACCAAATACTTCTTCGACGGCGCGATGCACCTCCTGCAGCCATACCTGGACAGCAAGCAGTTGGTCGTCCAGTCCGGCCAGATCGCGCTCAACCAGGTCACCACCCTGCGCTGGGACGGGCCCACCGCGCAGAAACGCATGAACGGCATCCTCACCAAGTCGTACAGGAGCAAGAAGGTCGACGCGGTCCTGTCGCCGTACGACGGCATCTCCATCGGCATCCTGTCCGCGCTGAAGTCGGACGGTTACGGCTCCGGCAGCAAGCCCCTCCCGGTCATCACCGGTCAGGACGCCGAACTGACCTCGGTGAAGTCCATCATCGCGGGTCAGCAGTCGCAGACCATTTACAAGGACGTCCGCCAGCTCGCCCAGGCCGCCTCGAACATGGTCGTCGACATACTCAACGACAAGCCGCCGCAGGTGAACAACAGATGGGACTACAACAACGGTGTCAAGGCCGTGCCCGCCTACTTGCTGCAGCCAACGAGCGTCGACAAGACCAACTACCAGGCTGCCCTGGTCCTGAGCGGCTACTACACCGCCGCCGAGCTCAAGTAGCGGAACAACCAGGGCGAAACCCCTCTCGCCCGAGCGCGATCCTGGTGGTCAGCCCGCTGATCAGCCTGCTGACTCACACGCGGACGTCGGCCCGTGGGTACGCGGTGGTTCTCGTCAGCGGCTGAACTGCGCGGTCCCGAGGAAACTCGCGCCGCACCGGCGGAACAGTACGAGAAAAGCGCCGGTCCCACGTGGCACACTGCTGCTCCGGAAGCCGGTGCGGCGTCCCGGCCTGGTGGTGTAAGCAGGGCACCGTGCTGCGCGCTTCAAGATCGGTCGGCATGTGCTGTTCGAGGAATCGGACGTGCGGCCTGGATCAAGGCGCACGGCATACCTGCCGGGCGTCGCAAGGACGCTGACCGCGGGACGGGTGGTGACCGATGCACCGGGCGAGGCGGCCGACGAGTACGAAGCTGGGTGCCGTCGCAGCGATGAGTCTGCCGGCGCCCAAAGGTCTACCTCCCGACCGGGACAACCCACTCATCGGGAGTAAGTCATGGGCCTCATCCACATCGAGTTGTTCGCAACCCTCGACCTCGTCGGGCAGTCGCCCGGCGGCCCCGACGAGGACCCGGTGGGGTTCCCGTTCGGCGGCTGGCAGGCCCCCCTGCTGGACGAGGTCGCCGGGGCGCAGGTGGGGGCCGCGTACGAGGGCACGGACGCTCTCCTGCTCGGCCGGCGGACGTATGACATCTTCGCCGCCTACTGGCCGCACTACCAGGAGGGCGGCGAGGACAACGAGATCGCCACGCTCTTCAACCGCGTCCCGAAGTACGTGGCCTCCCGCGGCAAGCCCGACCTCTCGTGGGCCGGGTCCACGCAGCTTGGCCCGGATTTGGCCGGCGCGGTGCGCGAGATCCGTGACCGACACGAGCACGTGAAGGTCGTCGGGAGCCTGAACCTGGTGCAGACCCTCCTGCGCGAGAAGCTCTTCGACCGTCTCGACCTTTGGGTGCACCCGATCGTGCTCGGTGTCGGGAAGAAGGTGTTCGACGGTGGCGCGGTGCCCACGAACGTCACACTCCTCGAACCGCCGGTAGCCAGCCCGAAGGGCATCGTGTACCTGCGCTACGGGCTCGCCGATGGCACACCTGGGACGGGGGACATGAGCGCACCCGATCGCGGTGCGGGGCGCGACGACTGAAGCCGCCCCGCGCAGGTGGGGCCATGTCGGCGGCGGTGAATCCGCCAGGTCACAGGTCGGGCATCGGGCAGTCTCTGAGGACATGTCCATTCTTGAGGCCGTCGAAAATGCCGGTGTGCCGGTGATGACCTCGTGCGAGGAAGGAATCTGCGGAACCTGCGAGACGACGGTGTTGTCCGGAGGGATCGACCACCGCGACTCGGTCCTGAGCGACCAGGATCGCGCCGCGGGCACCACCATGATGATCTGCGTCTCCCGAGCCGAAGGCGACCGCCTGGTCCTCGACCTCTGATCCACGTAGAACCATTTCGGGATGCTGCGTCAGCTGAGTGCGTCGATCAGCGCCTGCTCGACACGGCGGATCAGACCGCGAGGACCGAGCTCCCGCACGTTGAGCACGAGGTAGCCGATGAGCTGGCCGGGACCGTGGTAGGTGGCATGCCCGCCGCGGTCCGTCTGCACCAGGGCGATGGCTGAGTCCGCGTCGGGCAGTTGGTCGTTCGGCGTCCGGGCGGTGTAGGTGATCACCGCAGGGTGCGTGAGCAGGAAGAGCCGGTTAGCCGCGAGGCCCTGTTTGCGCTCCCCAATCCAGCGGACCATGTCCGCCTGCGCCGCCGCGTAGGGTACTTCTCCCAAGTCGACGCGCTCCAACCGCCAGTGTGAAGGTTGTTCCCCCGCAGATTCCGGCAGCCTCACCACTCGTCTCCTCGCTCATGACCACACCGTGCGCAAGACGCCGTCTTCCCCGGCCCGCCCGCCGTCCATCCGGCCGCGCGACGGTGTTCCCAGCCGTGGCACCAGTACGTGATCAGCCGGCCACAGCCACTCGCACGAGCGCCTTGCCCACAGCGTTGCTCTGCACCGCGCACTGCCCGTTCGCCGTCTCCTCCAGCGGTAAGCGGAGGAGCGGAAGACTGGCTTCTCTCTGGGCCGGTCAGTGGCTCAGAGCTGCCGACGGCCATGCAGTAGCCGGACTTGTAGCCGGGGGGAGTCGCGGGTTGAACCCGGCGAGGAGGGTGCTGGACCGCCTTGTCCCTCCATTGAGGTGCTTCAGTCTCTCCGTGTCGCGGGATGTCGACTGCCGGGAGGCGGGGCCGGGTTGCTGCGCGCCGTGACGTTGCTCCCCGCCTTCGGTGAGATCGCGCAGCCGCCGCGAGGCCCTCGCGTCGTACGGCGCACAGGGCGCGGGGGTGCGTCTGCCCCCGTAGTGGCCGAACGTCGCCCCTTTGGGTGCGGGTCGATCTGAATGGCGGCCGGCGCCACGGTCTGGATCGGGTCGATGTTCGACTTGCTGGTGGAAACCGATCGGTTTACACTGCGGGAAACCGATCGGTTTCTCGTTGTGGACCGTCGGCCGCGAGCCACGGTCCACCTATCCCTGGCGGACCACACCTGAATCACCTACCCGCAGTTCACACACAGGGAGTCGGCGAGATGCCCAGCCAAGAGTCACGCCCCACGATTCACATTCCGGGGACCACGAGCCACACCATCGCCCCGCGCGGAGGACGTCACAGCCGTGAGGGAACGTTGCGCTACCTCAAAGCGGGCACCGGTGCTCCCCTGGTCCTGCTGCACACCGTGCGCACGCAGGCCGAGCACTTCCGCCTTCTCATCCCATTGGTCTCGGACCGGTACACCGTGTACGCCCTGGATCTGCCGGGGATGGGCTACTCCGAGATCGTGCCCGGTGCGTCGTACCAGGAGCCGGCGATGCGCGCGGGTGTCGAACGGCTCCTCACCGAACTCGACCTCCATGACGTAACGCTGGTCGGGGAGTCCATGGGGGCGGTGCTCGCCCTGACCACCGCGGCCGAACTACCAGAGCGCGTACGGCGCGTCGTCGCGGTGAACACATACGACTTCCGCGACGGCATCGCCCGGTCCAGCCTCCTCGCCCGCGTGGTGGTCGGCGCTGTTCTGACTCCGGGGGTGGGCCCGGTGGTCGCCCGGGTGGAGCCCAAGTCCGCCCTCCGCAGGATTCTGCAGGGCGGCCTGGGCGACAAGAGCGCTCTGCGGGAGGACTACGTGGACGAACTGCTCCAGGTGGGCAGCCGACCCGGCTACCCGACCGTGGCCCGGGCCGTGTACCAGAGCCTGCCCAGCCTCATCGCGGCCCGCTCGCGCTACCCCGAGATCAAAGCCCCCATCCACCTCGTCTACGGAGAGAAGGACTGGTCCCGGCCCTCGGACCGGGAAGCCAACAAGGAACTGCTGCCTGCCGCCGATTTCACACACGTGCCGGGAGCGGGCCACTTTATCGCTCTGGAAAGGCCCGACGTGCTGGCCGACACGGTGTTGTAGCGGCCGGCCGGCTGGCGGCGCATCCCGGTGTCGGCCTCCTCGTCGCCCCACGGCAACAGTTCGTCCGGCAGCCGTGCGGCATCTGAACACCCGCACTCCGCCTACTGGTGACGAGGCGGTGTTCCGTCTGTGCACCATTCAGCCTCGGGCTCTGATCGGAACATCCTGGAGGCATGGCGATGGGGCGCGCGGCAGTGTGATGGGTGCGGCGGCGGCATTCTCGGCGCTGTAGGTAGGAAAAAACTACCATTGTCCGTTTCCGCGGCCAGGCGGACCGTTGTGGTGTCGCTGCGCACAGCAGCGTCGTTCGTCAGAGGAGAAACACAACCGTGAAGCGCAAGATCAACTTCGATCGTGAGGGTCTGACCCTGGTGGGTGACCTGTTCACTCCCGACGGCTTCGACGAGAGCGGGCACTACCAGGCGCTCATCGTTCAGGGATCGTTCACCTCTGTGAAGGAGATGATGCCCAACGCCTATGCGCAGAAGTTCGCTGAGCAAGGCTTTGTCGCGCCGGCCTTCGACTACGCCCACTACGGCGAGAGCGCCGGCGAGCCGCGTCAGTTCGAGTCGTCGGCCGAGAAGCTGAGCGATCTTGAGGCCGCCGTCACGTACCTCAGCGAGCAGCCATACGTGAGTGCCGTTGGCATGGTCGGCGTGTGCACCTCGGCCGGCAACGGCGCCTACCTTGCCGCAGAGGACCCGCGCGTGAAGGGCTTCGCAACAATCGCCGCCTTCCTGGCCGACGAGGACACGTTCAAGCTCACCTACGGCGAGGACGGGATTGCTCAGCGTCTCGCAGACGCCGCTGCGGCCCGTCGCAAGTTCGAGCAAACGGGCGAAGCGACGACCATCACGGCGTACAGCGAAACCGACGAGCAGGCCGTCAACTACAACCCGGCGCCCGGCGCATATGACTACTACACCAACCCGGCACGCGGAAACGTCCCCGAGTGCAAGAACGAGTTCGATGTCACGTCGTGGGACACGTGGGTCACCCTCGACCCGCTCCGCCATGCGCCGAAGATCACGACGCCGACGATGGTGGTGCACTCGGACGGCTCGGCGTTCCCGGACCAGGCGAAGAGGCTTTACGACTGCGTCCGGGGCGAGAAGGAACTCGTGTGGGCCGACGGAAACCACTTCGACTACTACGACTCGCCCGCGCGGATGGACAACGCCGTCACGAACGTGACGACCCGGGCACGGCTCTGCGCAGGCGTGACAATGAGAGACGTGAGCGCGAAGAACCCGCACCTGGAGGAGCTGGGCCAGTTCCTGAAGGCCCGCCGTAGCGAGCTCAGCCCGACCGCGCTCGGTCTGCCCCCAGGGGACCTGGAACGCGTTGCGTGAGCGGCCTGCGGAGGGAAGAAGTCGCCGCACACGCCGCGATCAGTCACGACTACTACAGCCGCATCGAGCAGGGACGCCTTGCACCCTCCCAACCGGTACTCGACGCCCCCGCCCACACGCTGCGCCTCACACCGGTTCAGCGCACCTACGTCGAAGGGCTCGCCCGACAAGCCGATCGACGCACGTCACCCAGGCGTCGGCCGGGTCCGGCGCGGCCGCAGATCCAGCGCCTCTTGGACCGGTTGACGCTCACTCCTGCATTCGTGGTGGGGAAATACCTCGACTTCATCGCTTGGAACCCCCTCGCCGCGGTGCTACTCATCGACATCGACAAGATGGCCCCGCACGAGCGCAACTACGTCCGCATGTTGTTCGCCGACCCGCGCATGAAGGACGTCTACGACGCCTGGGAGGGCATGGCCCGTACCGGCGTCGCACTACTGCGAATGCAGGCCGTCGACAACGAATCGTGACAGGGTCTACCAAATGAACGGCCCTGTCTCACATTCGGTCGGTGAGCGTGTCGACGGCATCGAGTACGCCCGGCGGGTCAACGCCGCCGATGACCTGGTCGCGGCGGGGCTGTCCGCCCTTGCCGCCGCGCTGTGCTGGCCGGCCGGTACGAGGCGTCGGTGCGCCAGGCACGCCGGTATGTGGAGCAGGCCGTGGCTGCAGGCCGCGTCGAAGTCCCCGAAGCAAACGTCGTTTCACCGTCAAGCTGCGCAGCTCGCTGGCCGAGCGGGCGCGGGCCCATGCCCGCGCGGGTGATGCCACCTTGTCGTCGACGAAGTGCGCGCAGTCGACCTGCCCCATCTGCACGCCTTCACCCGTGGCATGGACCGAGATCGCGACGCTGTGAACGCCGCGCTCACGCGTCCGTACAGCAACGGCCCCGCCGAAGGCGTCAACACCGAGACCAAGCGGATCGCGCGCCAGATGCACGGACGAGCGGAGGATGGTCAGGCTCCGGGCGGCCGGGGGCCGGACGGAGCTTGGCAACGCTCTCGGTCGACCCGATGTCGTTCGTGTGACGTTCAGCGATAGTCGGCCCGTGCCCTCCCGTGCCGCCGAAGATCGAGGGGTGTCACCGAAGGGAACTACTTTCTTCTCGACGGATGCCATCGCTTCAACGCTGCGCATCAGGAGGGAGAGTCGGATCTCTCTGCGTGGGTTGCCCACATTGGCTGTTGCGGTGGCCCTTCCCGGACATGGAGGACGCAGGCTCGATTGCCCGGTGATGAGGCGACTGGCGGCCTTGGCAGGCCGACGCTGACGCCTTCGTCCCGAAGCAACTCGGGTGGGCATTCGACCTTGGGCTGCTGTTCCGCTGACCTGCTGCGATGGTCCGCAGGCGTGCGCGGTTGTCCGCCGGTGTGCGTCGGCGTTGTCACGCAGTTAGACACTCACCAACCCACCATGCTTGAGGACGCGATCAGGCGCTTAGAAGATGCGGGCACCCCTTGGCGGGCCGGTCCGATGAGCCCGTGCCGCCACCGTGCCGGGCTGCCGGATACCGCTGCCGTCCGCCGTGAGCAATGCTCATGACTTGTGGATCGGCTCTTCGGGGAGCGCGCGAAGGGCGTACCTTCCCGAGTGAGTGATCGTCAAGTCACCGAGTAGGCCCGCGTTCGCAGCGCGGGTCGGGAAGGCACGCCCGTGCTCAGCGTAGTCAACGAAGACGGCACCACGCAGTCCGGTTCCCTGATCGACGACATCGTCCGCGAAGGCGCGAGGCGGATGCTCGCCGCCGCGCTGGAGGCCGAGGTCGACCAGTACATAGCCGAGCTGGCGGCCGAGAAGGACGAGGCCGGCCGCCGCCTGGTGGTGCGTAACGGCCGTCACCGCCCTCGGACCGTGACCACGGCCGCCGGGTCGATCGAGGTCAGCGCTCCGAGGGTGAACGACAAACGTGTCGACTCTGAGACCGGGGAGCGGATGCGGTTCTCCTCGAAGATCCTGCCGCCCTGGTGCCGGAAGTCCCCGAAGATCAGCGAGGTGCTGCCCCTGCTCTACCTGCACGGACTGTCCTCCGGTGACTTCGTTCCCGCGCTGGAGCAGTTCCTGGGCTCCTCGGCCGGCCTGTCGTCCGCGACGGTGACCCGGCTGACCAAGCAGTGGCAGGACGACCACGCGGCCTTCCAGCAGCGTGACCTGTCCACCAGCGACTACGTGTACGTATGGGCCGACGGCGTCCACCCCAAGGTGCGTCTGGGGCAGGCCCACTCCTGCGTGCTCGTGCTGATGGGCGTACGCGTCGACGGCCGCAAGGAGCTCATCGCGCTCGCGGAGGGACTGCGGGAGTCCACCGAGTCCTGGGCCGACCTGCTGCGTGACTGCCGCCGGCGCGGCATGACGGATCCCGAGCTCGTCGTGGGGGACGGCGCGATGGGCCTGTGGCGGGCACTCGCGGAGGTGTTTCCGCAGACCAGACACCAGAGGTGCTGGGTTCACAAGATCCGTAACGTCGTCAACGCCCTGCCGAAGTCGGTGCACCCGGGCGCGAAGAAGGCCCTCCAGGAGATCTATAACGCCGAGGACGTGCGCCACGAGGCGCCATATGACCGTACGGAGGTGAAAGGCCACCGTCGCCGGGCCGTCGCAGCGGCTCGGTGGAAGGAGGGCAGCCCGACCCAGGGGACACCGGGGAGGGCGGAAAGCAGCCCCGACAACGACGGGACGACTCGGTACTGCCAGACGGGTCGGGCCCGGCAAGCGAGATCAGAAGGTGTAACGCGAGTGAACCAGCGGCTGAAGTCCCGTAATCGTTGTGCCGGCTCGAACCTGGCGGATCTGGGCCGCTGCGCCACGAGGCGCTCTGTCATATTCCCGATTTAGTCGGGAGGAAC
>CBFHCJ010000097.1:0-13729 GCA_965654005.1 uncultured Streptomyces sp.
TGATCCTGAACAGCACCGAGGGGACACGGTTCGCCTCCCTCGTCATCCCGGAGGGCCGACGGGCCGCCCAGGTCTACGAGGCCGTCGACAAGGCCCTCCGGCTGCCGCCGGGCGCCACGAAGAAGTCCCTGACCAAGGCCCATCTCAAGCTGCCGGACGAAGCGCGGGGCAACCCTGAGGGCTACCTCTTCCCGGCCACGTATCCGGTCCACGAGGGTGCCACTCCGGAGTCCTTGCTGCAGTACATGGTCGACACCGCCAACAAGAAGTTCGGCGTCGGCACGATCACCGCGGGCGCCCAGCGCAACGCGATGAGCGTCTATCAGACCGTCACCCTGGCGAGCATCGTCCAGGCCGAGGCGGCGACCAGGGTCGACATGGGCAAGGTGGCCCGGGTCGTCTTCAACCGACTGGAGCGGGGCATGCCGCTGCAGATGGACTCCACCCTCAATTACGCGATGAACCGCTCCACGCTGAACACCACCGCGGCCGATACGAAGATCGACAGCCCCTACAACTCATACCGGCGCATGGGCCTGCCACCGACGCCGATCGCCAACCCGGGCCAGGACGCGATGCGCGCCGCGCTCAACCCGACGCCGGGCGACTGGCTGTACTTCGTCACGGTGAAACCGGGCGACACCCGGTTCACGGCGAGCTACGAGGAACAGCGGCGGAACGTCGAGGAGTTCAACCGACTGCGCGGCGGCGGTCAGCCGTAGGGCTCAGCGTACGAGTACGGCCTCCCGCACGGGACGTCGACGGCGGCTGGCGACGGCGGTACCGCGGACTTCACGCGACGTCGGTTTCAATCGGCTCGCCCGGCCCCTCCGCAAGCAGTCGCCTGATGCCCCGCACGGCGGCGCGTCCCGCCCGGTTGGCGCCGATCATGCTGGCCGACGGGCCGTATCCGACCAGGTGGATCCGCGGATCGGAGACCACCCGCCTACCGTCGACCAGGATGCCGCCACCCGGCGCGCGCAGCCGCAACGGGGCCAGATGGTCGATCGCTGCCCGGAAGCCGGTCGCCCAAAGGAAGGACGGTCGGGCGGACGGCCGGTCGGGGTTGGGCACGGTCGCATGGGTGAGGATGGAGACATGTCCGATGTCTTCAGCACACGTGTCCTGAATGTCGCCTCCGGTTCGGTGGAGGCGGTCGTCGATCTCACCCGGGACTGCGAGGCCTTCGTCCGCGAGGCGGCGGGCGACCGGGACGGACTCCTGAACATCTTTGTGCCGCACGCAACGGCCGGGGTGGCGATCCTCGAGACGGGTTCCGGAAGCGACGACGACCTCCTCGCCACGCTCCACACCCTGCTGCCGGCGGACGACCGCTGGCAGCACCGCCACGGCAGCCCCGGCCACGGCCGTGACCACGTCCTCCCGGCCATCGTCCCGCCCCACGCGACCCTGCCCGTCATAGGCGGCCGACTCGAACTCGGGACGTGGCAGTCGGTGTGCCTCGTGGACACCAACATCTCTAATGTCAACCGTCAGGTTCGACTGAGCTTCCTGGGCTGAGCAGGATCGTCCTGGGTGTGGCCGCCGAATCTCCGTACCTTGCGTGCTCGAAACGGAAATGTCTTGCGCGGTACGGACCTGAACGTGATCGAACACTCTTACGGCTGATGCGGTAAGTGCCTACTCGGCGTGCCACGGCTGTCGCGTATGAAGCTCGCCACGTCGTCTCCGGAGCGGCAACGCGAGGACGTGCTGACCGCCGCCGAGTCAGGGGGGCGATGCGGCCGGGAAGGCCGCGGCGGCGGCGCCGGCGCGCATCATGAGCCCCGAGGAGCTGCCGCAGCCCACGGCCTTCGCGAGCGGCGAGCCGATCCCGGGCGAGTACGCCACCCATGTGCGTGACCACGGCCTCGCCTCCGTCGTCGACGTGGACTGGCGCACCGGCGACCTGCTGCTGATCGACCACGTGCTGGTCGGCCACGGACGCCGGGGGGACGGGCGCTCTGGGGCCCAGCACGCGCCCGCCCCCCGGCCGTCTATTCGGCGCGCAGGGCGTTCGCCGTTCCGGCCTTCGCCGCCCAGCCGGCCGGGCCGAGCGCGCCGACGATCGCGATGAGCAACCCGGCGAGTCCCAGCAGGCTCAGCTCCCACGGGGAGTACACCGACAGCAGGGACTGCGGGTACCCGGAGTTCGCGGCGTGCGCCATCACCGGTACCACGGCATGGTGCAGGAAGAATCCGGCGGGGACTCCGACGATTCCGGCGACCAGGCCGACGCCGGCGACCGAGCACACCACCATGAGGAGGGTCTGGCGCGGCGTCATGCCGATCGCCTTGTACACGCCGATGTCGTGAGCTCGCTCGCGGATCTGCAGCGCCACGGTGTTCAGCACGCCGAGGCCGGCGACCACGGTGATCAGGACCGTGAGCATCGTGATCAAGGTGAGTACGGCGAGGAACTGCGTGGTCGAAGCCTGGGACGAGGTGGCCCGGTAGGAGTGGCCGAGCGCCGCGGACATGTTGTTGGTGTACGCCTGCGCGCCGGTGCCGGACTGGAGGGCCACGTCGAAGTACTGCGGCTGCGCGCCCGGGTCCAAGCGGGAGAGTGTGGCCGGGCTCAGGTACAGGTCGGGCTGACTGCCGGTCTTGAACACCTCGCCCACGATCTGGACCGTCAGCCGGTGCCGGCCGGAGATCACTGTGTACGTCGACCCGACCGAGGTGCCGGTGTCGGTGAGGAACAGGGTGTTCACGTCCACCTCCGCGGCTCCCGAGGAGGCGGAGTACCAGCGGCCGGAGATCAGCGGAATCCCGCTCAAGGACGGGGTGTCGCCGTAAGCGACGGCGGACGCTTTCTGCGCTGCGCCGGGCACGCTGAACCGGGCGTCGGTCTCGGTCATGTAGTACCGCGTTCCGGCCTGTGCTTTCAGCGCCGACTCGACCGCGCGCTGTTGTGCGTCGCTCAGGGAGGGGGCATGCCCGCCTGTGCCGCCCGACACCTGCACCGGCATATGCGAGTAGGGCGAGTCGTCGCCGACCCGGCTCAGCGTCGACCCCAGCCCGATGCCGAACGTCACAGCCGCGGCGCCGAACACGATGACCACCCAAGTCGTCACCGTCCGGGCAGGCCGGGCGGCCGGCGCGGCCAGGCCGAGCGTGATCGACCGGGGGAGTGACCGCAGCCGCGCCGCGGCCCGGTGCGCGAAGAAGCCGTGGACCGGCCGGGGGGCACGGCCGGTGGCGATCGCCTGGATGGCGCTCATCCGACCCGCCCGCAGCGCGGGAAGGACCCCGCCGACCCCGGTCAGCGCGAGTGCCGCCAGCGGAACCAGGACGTCGACCCACAGCGGGACGCTCAGCGTCCCCACCTGGAAGACGTGCGCGTTCACCTCGAGCATGGGAATCGCCAGCAGGTTCCCGACCACGACCCCGATGGCACAGCCGACCAGCGCGGGAACCAGCACCAGCAGCGCGTACGAGGCGACGACCTGCACCGGGCTGAAACCGATCGCCTTGAGCACACCGATCCGGGTGGTTCCGGCGATCACCGCACCGGCCACCACGTTCACCACGATCAGCACCGAGATCACCAGCGCGATCACGCCGAACGCGATGATGAAAGGCACCCACGGCTGGATCCCACCCTGTTCCGCCTGCCGAACGTCCAGATAGGACGCGCTGCCGAGCACCGCGCCCTTCGGCAGCGCCGACCGTACCGAGGCGATGTCGGCGGCCACCGCGGACTGCGACTCGGCGTGGGTGAACCGGTAGAGCATCTGAGCCTCCCCGGTTCCTCTCGCGTTCCGGAGCGAGGCGATCTGGGACGGCGTCACCCAGCCGGCGGCGGTGTGCGTGATCGAGTTGGCGGTACCGACCACGCTCAGCGTCTGCGAGCCGATGGTGAGAGTCGACCCGGTGAACACCCCGTTGCCTCGGTCGACCACGATCTGCCCGTCGCCGTCCGGCCAATGGCCGTCGAGCAGCGTGATGTCGTCCACCGGGCCGTCCGGTGTGGACCGGCCGACGATCCGGAGCGGTGTCGTCGACGAGCCGGGTACTCCGGGAACCGTGACCCGCACGTTCACTTCGACCTCGCCGAACGGGCCGGACGCGGCCGTCACGCCGGAAAGCCGGGACGTCGGGGCCAGTTGGTCGGCGTCGGCCACCGAGGTGTTCACGGTGACGGTGACGTGGGCGCCGTTCTGCTTGGCGAACGCGCGGTCGAACGCGCCGTGGGAGTTGGCGAGCAGACCCAGCGCGACCGTCGAGGTCGCGGTGGCCGACAGCATGACCGCGCCGATGATCAGCGCCTGCAGGCGGCGTCCGCGCAGGCCGCCGAGGGCCGCGGGGAGGACCGCCGTCATCGCTGGACCCCCATGCCCGGTGCGCCCGCGGGACCTGCCGGGTTGGCCGAGTCCGACCTGATCCGGCCGTCGGCGACGGAGATCACCCGGCTCGCATACCTGCCGGCCAGCTCCGGGTTGTGGGTGACCAGGATCAACGTCTGCCCGGTCGAGGTCAGATCCAGCAGCAGTGCGCCGATCTCCTCGCCGGCCCTGGTGTCCACCGCACCGGTCGGCTCGTCGGCGAGCAGCAGCGCGGGCCGGTTGATCAGGGCCCGGGCGATCGCCACCCGCTGCCGCTCACCGCCGGACAGCCGCGCCGGGTAGGCGTCGCGGCGGTGGCCCAGCCGGAGCCTGTCCAGCAGCTGGTCGGCCCGCTGCCGTGCGGCGTCCGACCGGCCCCCGGCGAGCTGGGCGGGCAGCAGGATGTTGTCCATGACGGTCATGTCGTCGAGCAGGTTGAAGAACTGGAAGATCATGCCGACCTGACGCCGCCGGTACTTGGCGGCGGCGGTCTCGTTCATCTTGTCCACGCGGTCCCGGCCGACCTGTACCGTGCCGGCGGTGGGCCGGTCCATCGCCGCTATCAGGTTGAGCAGCGTCGACTTGCCACTCCCGGACGGACCCATGATCGCGACCGCCTCGCCCTGCGCGATCGCCAGGTTTACTCCTGTCACCGCAGGCGTTGCGGCCCCGTTGTACTGCTTCGATACGTTCTGCAGGTGAACAAGTGTCTCCATGCCCGGCACGGTAGGTCGCCGGGGCCGCCTCGCACGTCGCTCGCGATGGCGAAATCGCCTACCGTGATCGGCTGACCATGGACCGCTGTCATCCCCTGGATGTAAGCAAGTTACCCCTGCTGGATGACGCCCAGCAGTGGGGAAGCGGCAACAATGACTCCCATGGCGGCACTTATGAAGGCTCTGCTCGCGTTCTTTCGGCAGGCCGAGCCTCGCACCGCCCCGTCCGGCTGGGGGATCGCGCTGGACGGAGCGATCGCGGTGGGTGCGGCCGTCGCCGTTGTGTCGGAAGCAGCGCAGACCACCAGCCATGGGCCGGTTCTGGGCCTCGTGGCGCTGACCGCGCTGCCGCTCGCGCTGCGGCGGGTGTTCCCCGTCGCCGCCTGGCTGGTGATCATCGTCGCCATCATGGTCGTACAGCAGGCGACGGTGCCGCCAGTGGCCCTCGGTGCGGCGGTGTTCGCCGCCTACAGCGCCGTCGCCTACAGCAAGTACCGGAACCTGGCCATTGCCGGCGTGGTGGTCGTCACGCTGGCTGCCACCGCGTACTCCCCCCTGCCCAGGTTCCCCGGCCGACTCACCGCGGTGCTGACCATCACGCCCACAGTGATCGCCGGGCTCGGTATTCGCGAACTGCGGCGGCGGCTCAACGACTCCGCCGCACGGCTACGGCGCGCCGCGGACGAACAGGAGACCGCCACCCTGCAGGCGATCGAGACCGAGCGGGCCCGGATCTCGGCCGAGCTGCACGACGTGGTGACGCACAACGTCAGCGTGATGATGATCCAGACCGGCGCGGCACGCAAGATGCTGAACACCTCCCCCGGCGAGGCCGAGGAGGCGCTGCTGGCCGCGGAGGCCGGCGGCCGGGTCGCCATGGCCGAGCTGCGGAACCTGCTCGGACTGCTCAGCCCGGCGCAGCGGGACGGCGAGAGCGCCGCTCTGCACCCGCAACCGGGCCTGCATGAGCTGCCTGCCCTGATCGCGCGGGTTTCCGCCGCGGGGCTTCCGGTCAAGCTGGATGGCAGCGGCACCCCGCGGCCGCTGCCACCGGGCGCGGACCTCGCCGCCTACCGGGTGGTTCAGGAAGCCTTGACGAACGTGCTGCGACATACTGCGAACGCGGCCACCGCCGTGACGATCCACTGGGGAGACGAACTCGTGATCACGGTCAGCGACAACGGCCCGGGCACGGGTGGCAATTGGGGCCGGGGGCTGCTCGGGCTACGGGAGCGGCTGGCGCTGTACGGCGGAGACTTCGATGCGGGGCCGCGCGCGGAAGGCGGCTGGCGGGTACGGGCGGTTCTGCCGGCATGAAGGTCGTCATCGCCGATGATCAGGCGCTGGTCCGCGGCGGGTTGCGGCTGATCCTGCGGGAGGCGGGAATCGACGTCGTGGCGGAGGCGGCCGACGGAGCGGAGGCGGTCGCGGCCGTCGCCGAGCACCGGCCGGACGTGGCGCTGATGGACATCCGCATGCCCGAAGTGGACGGGATCGAGGCCACTCGCCGCATCCTGGCGGACGGCCCGGGAGGGCCCGACGGAGTGCGGATCATCATCTTGACCACGTTCGACCTGGACGAGTACGTCTACGAGGCCCTGGCCGCCGGGGCCAGTGGGTTCCTGCTCAAGGACGTCTCCCCCGAGCAACTGGTCGCCTCGGTCCAGCTCGTCCGCGCGGGCGACGCGCTGCTGGCGCCGTCGATCACCCGCCGCCTCGTCCATCGCTACGCGGTGCGTCCCGGTACGGTCCCGACCGCTGCGCGTGGCGCCCCGGCGGGAGGACGGGACCTGTCCGCTCTCACGCCGCGAGAGCTCGAGGTGCTCGGGCTGGTCGCGCGTGGCCTGAGCAACTCCGAGATCGCCGCCTCGTTGACGCTCAGCGAGGCGACGGTGAAGACGCATGTGGCGCGACTCCTGGCCAAGCTCGAGCTGCGCGACCGGGTCCAAGCGGTCGTCCTCGCATACGAGACCGGGATCGTACAACCGGACGCCGGGGCGTCGGCTGAGCGTTCAGGCCCCGCCCTCAGCCCCGGTCGGGGTTTGGGGGTGGATGGGCGTGGAAGGTGAGCCCGGTGATTCGGCCCGATTGGATGACGGCCCCGCTCGTCGGTGAGACCGAGAAAGAGCAGGCCGTGGGCCTTGTGCTTCCCGCTGTAGTTCGGCCGGTTCTCGTCCCCGGTGCGTCTGCAGGTGCGCACGAGGGTGCCGTCGAGCAGGACGACGACGCCACCCTTGCGGGCAAATACCGCCGAGGTTCGAAGAGTTGCTGTTCTCAAGGTCGGGCGGCTGCCGTGACCGGCGCGGGCGTGCTCCGTCCACTGGCCATCGGGGCTGCGAGGATCGAAAGGTCTGCTCCGAGGTCGGACAGCGGTACGCTCACCGGACGGATCGGGGTTGATGGCTCCGCGGTCTTGATCACATTTCAGCGGCCGGCTCTCCCGCCTTGCGGCACCTCTACCTGTGGGAGATGCCGGTGCCCGCTATGCATGGCAGGCATGGATCGGTGCAAGGGGTATGAAGGGCATGGATGTCGAACTCCGTCATTTGCGGGCCTTCACGTTCGTGGCCCGCCACCGCTCCTTCTCCCGAGCCGCCGAGGAACTGCTGATCACGCAGCCGGCGCTGAGCCGTACGATCGCGCAACTGGAGGCCCACCTGAGCGTCCGTCTACTCGACCGGTCCTCACGGCATGTCGAACTGACGGACATCGGTGCGGAGTTCTTCGTCGGGGCCGAGCGGGTCCTGGCGGCGTTGGACCAGGCACTCGACGTCGTAAGTCGCCGGGTCACCCTCCGGCTCGGATTCAGCTGGCTGCTGCCCGCCCCCTGGACGCAGGAGACCGTCAGCCGCTTCGAGGAAAGCACCGGAGCAGCGGTCTCCTTGACGCGGACCGACGATCCTCTTCAGGCGCTGCGTCGGCGCACCATCGACCTCGCGCTGGTCCGGGGGGTGCGGGGTGGCTTCAACGCGCCGAGAGGGATGCAGACCGTGCACCTGTACGACGAGCAGCGCATCGCCGTATGCTCCGAGCGCTGTGATCTCACCCGCCTCGATCATCTGGACTGGAAGGAGGTCCAGTACTGGCCGCTGGTCGTCAACACGGTCACCGGTACCACGGGGCCTTGGTCATGGCCCGTGGACCAGCGTCCGGGGCAGATCATCGAGGTGGCCAACTACGACGAATGGCTGGAGTCGGTGGCCGCCAACCGGGGGATCGGTATCGTCCCCGAGGTCGTACAGCGCCGTACCCAACACCCCGCCGTTCGCTTCATCCCCCTCACCAATGCACCGCCGAGCCCCGTCAGCCTCGTCCACCTCCCCGACGCCCAGCGGACGCTGATCCGCCAGTTCCTGGAAGCCGCCGTACAGGAGAAGCCGGAGTGATCACACGCCCCGGCCGGGCGAGCAGGATCCATGCCTGACACACATGGATACGTCACCACAGGCATTTCACCCAGCACTGGGCGGTCACTAGCGTCGATGGGGTGATGGAAACGATCAGGTCCATTCGGCGAAGCGATGATGGGCGCGACAGGACTGTCCCGGCAGGGATGCGCGCTCACCGTCCTGGGCGGCCCCACCGCTGCCATCGACTTCGGCGGCCTGCGTGTCGTCAGCGATCCGGCCTTCGACGTCGCCAGCCCGCACGGATACCTCACCGAGACGGCGGGACCTGCCGTCGAGAAGGACGCGGTGGGGCAGTCGACCTCGTCCTGGTCAGCCACCAGGCGCATCCGGGCCATCTCGGCGAGCGCGGCCGCGCGTTCACGAAGGCCCCCCGCCGCTGCTCACCAAACCCTCGGCCGCCGGGCGACCCGGATCACCGGCGGTCGGCCTGTCCCCCTGGACCGGCCACGCCCTGCCTCGCTCGGACGGCGGCGGCGACGACCTGGCCGTGCCGGCGGTCCCCGCCGTCCACGGCCCCGAGGACGGCGAGCGCGACCAGGGCAACCGCGGTTTCCGGCGCACCACGACGGCTGGGCCCATTTCTTTGAGGGACTGCCGGACATCCAGACGGCTACCACGAGGCCGACCTGTTCTTCCTGCGGCGGTCGTGCCCATGTAAGTGCCGCTGACCTCCTGAGCGGGCCGACTCGCCACCGTTCCAGCGTCGCTCCGGCCCCGCTTGCTCTCCTCAGGGCGCAACCCGGCTTGCCCGGCCCTGATCTGCACGCATCAACAGACAAGCCAGCGACAGACAAGCCAGCGACAGACAAGCAAGGGACGACATCCATGGCATTCGTACGGATCGATCTCATTCGCGGACATCGTCCCGACCAGGTCAGGGCGATCGCCGACGAGACGCACCGGGCGCTCGTGGAGGTGCTGGACATCCCCGAGCGGGACAGGTTCCAGATCGTCACCGAGCACGACGCGGATGACGTCAGTACCCTCGACACCGGCCTCGGCTTCGGCTTCGAGCGAACCGACCAAGCGGTGATGATCCAGATCTTCACCCAGTCAGGATGCCCCATCGCAGTCAGGCAACGTGTCTTCCGCGCCATCACCGAGAGGTTAAAACGCCTCGGCATCAGCGGCGAGGACGTCTTCATCGGCATCGTCGAGGTTGGCCCTTGCCTGCCTGGGCTGTTGGTGCCGGACGAGTTGTGGGCGCTGTTCCGCCGGGTGGTGCCGGAGAGGGTGGTCATGCGTCGGCAGGGTGGGGGTCGCCGCCGGGCTGGGGATCGGGAGTGTCTGGCGGCGATCGTGTTCGTGGCGACGACCGGCTGCACCTGGCGGCAACTGCCGCCGGTATTCGGCCCGGCATGGCCAACGGTCTACCGCCGCTTCGCTCACTGGTCCCAGGCCCGCGTGTGGGCCCGGCTGCACAAGGTCATCCTCGACGAACTGGGGGCTGACGACGAAGTCGGGGTTGCCGGGAAGCTGGAGTGGTCCCGGCGCGCGATCGACTCAGTCAGCGTCCGCGCGCTCGACGCGGGCCACTGGCGGGAGCGAGACCAACCAGCCGCGGCAGGAACGGATCGAAGGTCCATCTGATCACCGTCCGGTATGACCTGCCGATCCCGGTGGCGGTCACCGCCGCCAACACCCACGACAGCTCGTCCTCGGCCGCTCGTGCGGCTCATCCCACCCGTCCGCGGCCTGGCGTGGCGGGCGCTGCCGTAAGCCCGCCAAGCCGCACGCGGACAACGGCTACGACGACGACCATGGGACCGCCTGCACCAGGGGTTGCTGACCGAGCCGCACCGGGCCGGGAAGCGCCGCGACGGTGCGGGCGCCTGACATGGCGTCTGTGTTTCTGTCCGGGTCGCAGGGCAGGGGCGGACGCGGTGCCTCTTCGACAAACCGCGGCGGCGTCGGTCATGTGCGGTGTCGTTCTTTCAGGTCTCGACCGACAGCAGGGTTTGTGCGAACGGCATGATCCCGGTTCGTTCATGGCAGTTGACGTACTCGAAGTTCGCGTTGCGAGGCACGATGAAGACCTCGTGCCAGGTCACGACCGACCGGTCGTCGCCGTACTCGCGCTGCTTCTCGATCGCGTGCTGGTAGATGGCCGCGTGGGTTGCGTGCGTCTCGGCCCAGCGCTCGAGCGGCTCGAGCGAGTTGAAGTGGCCGAGCACCGAAGTCTGCCGGAGAGGGCGGAGCGTCTCGGGGTCGTGGTTCGTCATGACGCGCAGCGACAGCACGCCCTCACGGTCGGGCTCGGCGCGGAGGTAGTCCATCCCGGCCATGAGCTTGGGCCGGAGCTCCTGTTCGTAGTCGTCGAACTGGTCGCCCGTGGCCGACGCCCAGTGCTGTCCCGACCGGATGATCGCCGTGTTGTGGCCGCACTCGGCACGAAGGCGGCGTCCCACCGAGCGCGTCGGAGCAGTCCGGCGACGATGGGGGGCCGGGGCATCCAGCCGGTCGACGGCCGAGATCGGGAAGCGGTCTCGGGCTGCGCCGAAATAGCCGTTCATCGTCATGAGCCGCATGGTGATGCCTGGGCAGTTTGCCAGGCCGAACGACCACTCCTCTTTCGAGACGATGGTCTCGAGCCGGTCGATCGGCACCTGGATCACCTCGTGCCATGCGCCGAACCCGATCGTCGCCGCGGTGAGCGAGGAGAACCAGGTCGCGAGCGGCGAGTTCAGACTCCAGGTCGCGTGTGCGTTCGGGTCGCGCCAGTAACCCACGTGCACGAGGTTGAACGCGCCCACCTCATCGGTGAACGAGACGATCTCCCAGGCTTCGGGTGCGTCGGCCATCTCGGCGTCATGGGTGCGGCGGATGAGCTCGACGAACTCCCGCGCCTCGATCGAGTTGATGCCGTTGGTCTGCACGGCGAGGTAGTCGCTCGTCATGAGCGAGACCGGCTCGTCGAAGGTGGCCATCCAGCGCGGGGCGCGGGGGATATGGCCCGGTGGGCGCCGCTCCGGGAGAAGCCTGGGGTATTCAATCTTCCACGGCATACCCTGATCGGTGATGTCGGTGTTCAAGAGGCACCTTCCGGATAACGTCAGGATCGGGCGCCGACGAATCAGTGATGCCGGACGTGTGGTCTCCCACACGGCGCGGGGCGCGAGCAGGGTGATCGCGGCGGCGGCGAGCAGGACGAAGGCGATCAGAACAGGACAAGCGGAGAGGGCCCGTCATCAAAACTGGCGGGCCCTCATTGCTCGAAATTAGCAGGAGATATCCGCGCTGGCCTCGTATTCGTAGCCGTTGTACCAGACTCGGGAGCCCCACGAATCGAAACCATGCGGGCAAGCGGCGTTAGCGTTTGACCAGAGGTTTCTCTGGGCGGCGCTCGATGACGAGCCGAAACCGTACTCGACGAACGTGGTGGCAGCGTTGGCGATCCCGGTGGCGCCCAGCAAAACCGCTGCGGTGACTCCGCCTGTCAGCAGTGCTTTGACAGACCAACGCTTCGCCGTTCCCGTACGAGTCATTTATTCCACTCCCTGTGTGAAAAGCGTTCGACTTGGCTTGCCTCTCTTGATTCTGACGGGTCATCGGAGGCGAGGCAAGAGACTTGGGTTTGCGAATAAGTCACACCAGTCCGCTGGTTGGATCCGTGTTTCTGAGTGGCCGCTGAGCCGATGCGACGTAAGGTCAGGGAAATTTGTGCCCTCAAGTGCGGCGGGGGTATTGGCAGCGACGGACGACGGCCTTTTTCTGTCGCTGCCATAGGAAACAGTTTCCCCGTGTGTCCGATGAACCGCGGGTGTTTCAGCGGGGAGGGAAAACCGTCGTTCGCTGGATTTCACCCGCGGTGAGCGGTGGGCCGGCCGCCGTGCGTGGCGGGACAGTCCTTAGCCGGTGTAAGTAGACCGTGCCCGGTGTCATGAAGCCGTGGTCGTGCATCAGGGGGATGCCGTCGTCGCCTGTGGCGCCCCACACTCTTACGCAGCGGCGGCGTTCTCCGGACTTTGTCTTCGCTGCCCTCGTGGACGGCTTCGGCCGGCACGAGGCCGCGCTGTGGCTGCTCACGCTCCTGCCGGTGGTCGCCGTCCTCGCGCCGGCCTTCGTTCGCCCCTCCCAGTTCAACAACGCTGTCCGGCAGCGGACGGACTGAAACCCCTGCGTGGTGACCGCATGGATTGGCCCGGACCCTCCCCCCGGCTCTGTCTCAGGGGAGGGATTCCGCACCGCGTTCCCACCCCGGGTCCCACTCGCCTGCGGCATGGCGAACGGGAGCCAGAGCCGTGTGCCGCGGACAAGCGGTCAGGACGGGGAGCCTTCAGCTCTGGGAGCGTTCCGGTGAGGCGAGCGGGACGCTCTGCCGCCGCCCAGTCGGAACTGGTGGCACCCGGCGTCCGCAGGAGCCGGGGCAGATGGTGTCCGACCAGCGTTTCCACGGAGGTTTCGGAGGCGTGCACAGTGACGTCCATGGCAGCGATCACGTGGCCGTTCCCGTCCCGCACCGGAGCGGCGGCAGAGCGGATGCCTCCGGCGAGTTCTTCATCGGCCAGTGCCCAGCCACGGGCCCGGACCTCGCGCAGTACCGGTTCCAGCTCCTCCGCGTCCGTTTGCCAGCGCGGGGTGACCCCCGACCTGCCGGGCTCGGCGAGCGCTTCCCGGAGCCGGTCGGGGGCAGGAGCGGCGAGCAACACCTTGCCCTGGGATGTCGGGGCTGCGGGAAACCGGGTCCCGATCGCCACCGCCAACGCGATGATCTCGGGGCCCTCCCGGCGCACGCCGCCTCCGCCTCCCCGCGCTGGGTCCTCCCCGCTGTCGCACGGAGGGTACCCGCACGCTATCCGGCTTCGGGCGCCGCGTACCGGGCGTTGCGGTCGACCGAGTGGTAGACGTGTCCGGCGATCGGCTGGTCCGTCTCCTCAGCCAGATGGCCTAGCAGGCCGGCTGTGCGGGCGAGAAGAGCGAAGCCACGCAGGATCTCGGGACGGAATCCCAGATCGGCGAGCGCCGCTCCGCAGACTCCGGCTCCGTTGAGCGGGAGGGCGCGGCTGAGGATCTCCGGGTGAACCCTCCCGATGGCCTCGAACAGCCGCAGGTGCGGGCCTCGCAGCCCCTCCTCTTCCGCGATCTCGATGATCACCGGGGTACGGGGGTCGCCCTGCTTGTGCACAGGGTGTCCGAGACCCGGGACGAGCAGTCCGGCGGCCCGCCGGTCCCGCACCGTCTCCCGGGCGATGTCGTCCCAATCCCCATCCGAGCGCGGCGGCGGGGCGTAGGTCTTCCCCGCCAGCGCCAGCGCCAGACACACGAAGCGGCCGGG
>CBFHCJ010000098.1:0-13608 GCA_965654005.1 uncultured Streptomyces sp.
GCGTACTCCGGGGGCCAGTGCACTTCAGGACCTCGGGCAGCGGGCCCACGAGGGGTGTCGGTGCGGCGGGCCGCTCCGAGGTCGGTGATCAGCCCGCGGCCGTCGGAGATGAGGATGTTCTCCTGGTACACGTCGCGGTGCACGATCCCGCGCGCGTGCAGGGCGTGCAGTCCTTCGGCGACGTCGGCCAGGAGGCCCAGCCCGGCCGCCGCCTCGTCGCGGTCCCGGGCGGGGCCGGCGGCAAGGAGGGGGCGGAAGTTGCCGCCCGAACAGTAGGGCATGGTGTACCAGTCGAATCGTTCGGTGCCGCCTTCCTCCAGCAGCGGCACGACGTGCTCGGCGCCTTGGGCGGTGCGGGTGACGGCGATCTCGTGGCGGAAGTCTTCGCGGGTCAGGGCCCGTTCGGCCTCGGTCATCTCGGCGTACCAGTAGAAGCCGTAGGCGGCTTTGCGGGTGTCCTCGTCGAGCTCGGCCAGGACGTGGTTGCTGCCGAAGCCAGCCTTGAGGACCACCGGGGGTGTGTCGTCGCGGCTGACGAGTACCAGGGTGCTGGCGCGGGTGAAGGAGAGCAGGTCGTGCACGTGCCACCCGGCGTCACGGATCTGGTCCAGGACCCAGGCTGCGGGGTGAAGGGGGTGCAGGCGCATGGGGCGGCTCCTCATATTCGCGCCGCGCGTGGGACGGCTTGACGCAGCCGGTCCAGGCAGGCGGCGGCCAGCAGGTCGAGGTCGGGCTCGGTGGTGCACGGGTGCCGCAGCACGGGCAGCCCGGTCGTCTCGGTCCACGCGGTGGCGGCCTGCTCGTACAGGTCGGCGAGCCGGATCGTGGTCGGCGGATCCTCCCCGAAGCGGCGCGAGGTGGCCCGGCGGGAGAGCCGGGCGTGGCACAGCTCGGGCTCGGTGGTCAGCAGGACGGTCAGTTCGGCCCGCGCGGGCCTCACTTCCGCCAGATGCCGGACGTAGTCGGCGACGGGACGGCCGTGCAGCAGTGAGAGTAAGCAGGCGGTCGACAGGGTGAGCCGGTCGGCGACCACCGGCCCCAGGGACAAGGCGGGGGCGAGGTTGTGGCGGGCGTGGAGTTCCAGGTCGCGGCGGGCGGCGGCCAGCGCCTGCTCGCCGGTGGCCGCCGGGCGGCCGGCCCGTAGGCCGATGAGGGTGCGGGTCGCCTGAAGGGACAGCCAGGAGAACTGGCCGATGTGCCCGAGGCGGATGCCTTCGGCCGCTGCGGCGGCCAGGAGACGGTCGCGCAGCGTGCTCTTCCCGGCTCCGGCGATCCCTTCTAACGCCACCAGCATGCGCGTCACCCCTCGTGTTTCTCGGCGATCAGCCAGCTGATGAACTTCGCGACCCGGCCCCGGGCCACCGGCTCGGTGCCGTGGGTGAGCTGGGATCCGTACAGCAGGGCGGTGCCGGGGGCGGGGCTCACGCTCCACCGGGTGCGGGGCATGGCCGCGTACCAGTCGGCGGAGTGATCGGCCCCGTCGTGGGCCAGCCACATGCCGTCCGCGTAGCCGTGATCGGCGGCCTGGTCGAGGCGGTTGGCCCACAGGCGGTCGCTGGAGGAGCTCTCGACGTAGAAGGCGCCGCCGGCTTCCGCGTCGCTGATCACGACGCTGATGCCGGCGATCTGCCGGGGCCAGGCGAGCGGGTCGGGGGCGATGCCGTCGAGGTGGCCGGTGATGTGCTGGCCGGGCCCGTACTCGACGTACGTCCAGGGTCGGCAGGCGCTGATGGACGGCATGACGCGGGACAGGGCGGGGCGGGCGCGGGCGAAGGCGTGCTGGAGCACCTGTTCGGCTTCGTCCGGGATCTTCGGTATCTCCACCCGTCCGGCCGGCTCGTACACCGTCATCGCCTGCTCGTGGGAGTGGCCGGGGATCTCGTGGATGGAGGTGGTCCGTTCCTCACCGAAGCGGGCGCGGGCCTCTTTGGTGAGGAAGTCGTTCATCACAACGGAGAGCCGGGCCCGCTCCTCGGTGTCGAGGAATCCCTCGATGGTGCCGACCGTGACGGTCTCGGCGATGTGGATCACGAGCCTGTCCTCCTCGTTTCGAGCACGCGGCGGACGTCGTCCAGACCGGTGCAGTGGTTGAGCCAACTGGCCACGGGGTGGCGGGTGGTGGCGGTCGGGTCGGCCCACAGGGCCAGCAGCTCGCCGGTCAGCGGAAGATCCTCGGTACCGGGGAGCGCGTCCGGTGTGGTGAGACGGTCCAGTGCCGGGCAGTGGGCCGCGTGCTGGTCGGCGAAGACCCGGCCGAGCCGGGCCGCTGCCGCGTGTCCGCAAACATGCAGGAGCGTTTTTGCGGGTTCGGTCTGCCGGTAGCTGCGGTACTCGGTCTGGGACCATCCGGCCGCGATGGCTGCGGCTGCGGAGGCGATGCGGCAGGCGGGGCAGCATGCGTCGTCGGATTTCGGGCACGGCTGGTGGTGGGCCGGGAGGGTGGTTGCGACGTCGACGAGGGCCCTCCAGGCGGAGCCCTCCAGCACCTCGCTGGCCAAGCGTTGGCCCGGGGCTGCGGCGTGGTTGCAGCACTCCGGGCCCGGCCCGGGCGGAGTGCCGGGCTGCAGCGCGGGTTCGATGAACAGGGCGTGGAAGTACACGACCCGCCCGAGTAACTGGTGGATCGTCAGGACGTCCGTGGCACTGCTCACGCAGGCACCTCCTCGGCGGTAGCCACGGCGGCCTGCGGCACCGGGCAGCAGCATCCGTCGTCTGTGAGGTCCTCAGCTCGAAGTGCGGCGACGATGGTGTCGGTGGCTGTGTCCACGGCGTCGAAGTACGCCTGCCACCCGTGGCCGGGGGCCGGCCGCAGTGCCAGGTCGAGCACGGGAGTGGTCCGGTTTGTGGCCTCGCAGGTCAGTTCCGCCCGCCCGACGGTCACCTGTACTTCGGCGGGCAGGTCGGGCGTGGCCGCGGTGACTGCCCGGCACAGAGCGGCGGCCACCTGGGCGTACTCGGCGCGGTCGCGCGGGAGGACGCCGACCCGTCGTTCGTCGGACTCCAGGTCAAGGCCGGTGTAGGGGTGGCCCTGGCAGCTGTCGTAGGTGACCAGGCCCCACGAACGGGTGATGGCGTCGACCAGGGGCCGTGCCCCGGGTTCGATGGCCTCGTGCCACTGGGGGTGGGCCGGGTCGAGGTCGTCGGCCTCGTGGATGCCGGGCAGTCCGACGGTGTTGATGTTGCCGTGCCCGCTGGTGTGGAGCCGCACCGGGGTGCGGGGCGTGCCGGGGCTGTTCCAGCGGGCGAGGAAGGCGGCGACGTCGCGCATGCTGTTGGGGGTGCGGGGGCGCCAGCGCACCGTACGGCACCAGGCGCCGGCCGGATGGGCGGGCTGGGCGAGGAGCGCGGCGATGCCGTCGATCATCCGCATCCGGTAGTCGCAGTAGGCGTCCTGGTCCCCGCCCTGGTCCTGACGCTGGCGGGTGGCCACGCAGCCGCCGCCGCACGCGGAACGGTACGCGCAGGTGGTGCACCGCTCCATGAGGGCCTTGCCCTGGTTCAGCAGCGGCAGCCGCCGCTGGGCCGCGATGACCGCCTCTTGGCCAAGGGCCTGGTCGAGGCGGGTGAGCTGGGCCTGCGGCCAGGGCAGTTCGTCGCAGCTGCCGAGCCGTCCGTCCGGGTAGAGCGTGAAGACGTGGTCGCACTTGAGGTTGGAGAAGTGGCAGAAGGCGGTGTCCAGGCCGCGCAGCCGCCGGATCGTGGACACCGTCGGCTCCAGCTTGATGCGGGCGAAGTAACCGCCGCTGATCCACCGGATGGTCGCGGCGAGCACGAACTCGGCGTACGCGGCCGGGCTGATCGCCCACGCGGGACCACCGGGACCGCGCACCGCGGCGTCCTGGAGCCGTCGGCTCGCGGGAAGCCGCCGCCCCTGCGTGGAGGTGGGGTGCTGGACGGAGGCGTCGAAGCAGGGTACGAAGCTGACGGCGTTGACCGCATCGAAGCCCGCGAGGTGGTCCAGGACGGCTTCGGCACGGCCGAGTACGGCCGGGGTGACTGCGGCAATCACTCCGGCCTTCCGGCCCCGGGCGGCCAGCAGCTGCAGCGCGGCGGCGACGCGTGGGTAGACCGGCTGGCCGTCGTAGCCGACCCGCCAGGCGTTGCCCGCTGCGTCCCCGTCCAGGGAGATGCCGATCTGAAGGCCCGGATACAGGGTGTCGAAGAGGTCCAGCCACTGCTCGTCCAGCAGCACGCCGTTGGTCTGCATCGAGACGCGGACCACGGTGGACTGTGCGGCCAGTTCGCGCAGGACATCGGCGACCTGTTCTCGCCCGGCGGTCAGCGGTTCGCCGCCGTGGAGTTCCACGGCGAGGGGACGCCCCCGGAAGAGCTCGGCGAGCCGGCGCACCTGGCCGGCGTCGATCCGGGCTCCTCCCGGGGCCTCCTTGCGTTTCTCGTAGCAGTACAGGCAGTCGATGTCGCAGGTTTCACCGCGTAACTTCAAGATCACCGATACGGCGCTGTCGGTGTCCTCGGCGTCTAGGCCGCGGTACAGCTGGGCGATCAGGTCGTGCTGTTCGGTGGTGCGGTACATCGGCTGCCTCCCGGGGTGGCCGTGACCGGTGGGGGAATCAGTCGTACAGGCGTCCCAGGAGGGCGCCCTGGCCGGATTGAAGGATGTGGGCGGCTTCCAGCGGGATCCAGAAGCACTCGAAGTGCGTGGGCTCCTGCTGACCGTCGTGGTCTTCCTGGCTCAGCCACCGCTCCGGGGTGGGCTCGGTCAGCTCCAGGTGGAAGACGTGGCGGTGCTGGATTTCGAACCGGTACGGGCTGATGTCGTACTCGGTCTCGCCGAGCTTCCGCACGATCTTGAAGTCCTTCAGGCCGGTCTCCTCGCGGGCCTCACGCAGCGCCGCCGCCTCCGGCGTCTCGCCCTCGCGGATGCTGCCGGCCGGGACCTGGATGCCGACCTCTTCGTAGCTGTAGTCGGTGTGCCGGAACACCAGCAGCTTTCCATCGCGCACGACGTAGCACAGCACCTTGTCCTTGGTGACCTTCTCGGGCACGGGAACACCCCTCTTCATTCGTCAGAACCGGACGCGCGCCCGGCGGCGGCCGAGGTCATGGCGCACACTCGTGTGCACCCTCTGGTGACGGACAGCCGACGCCGGGCAAACGACCTTGAGTCTAGGCCGCGTGACACGACGTCACGGCAGCCCGAAAATGGTCGAACTGGCTTGCGGAATAAGGGAGATGAGATGAGGTCGGGCTGCCTCCGGCCGCTCAGCATGATTCCTCCCCGACGGCGCCGTCAGCGGCGCTGCGGAGCCGGAACCAGACCTGCTTTCCGCGTAGGAGCGGCTGGGTCTCCAGTTCATCGACAAGAGCGGACAGCAGGAACAGGCCCCGGCCGCCCTCGGCATGGTCGGCGGGCTCCTTCACCGCCGGCAGGGCGTCCTCGAAGTCAGTGACGCCGACCAGGACACCGTCCGGGATCTCGCGCACCAGCAGTTCGCAGTCGCCCGGCGTGTGCTTCAAGACGTTGGTGAGCAGCTCGGTCACGCCGAGTTCGGCCGCGAACGCCAGGTCGCTCTTGCGCCACATCCGAAGCAGGGTCCGCATGATTTCCCGGACGGGTTCCATTGCCTCGGGGGTAATTCCCGGCAGCGTCATGTGGTGTTGCCGGACGGGGCTGACGGCCAGCGCAGCCATTGACCCTCCAGGTGGTGCGGGCGTGCACGACGGGGGTAGCGCGGCGTAACTGGGGCGCCACCTTCCGCTGGGCGAGGTTCGATGATGGACCGCCAACTACCCTTGCGGCAAGAAGTCCTTGAGGAAAGTCTTTCCCTTCAGGGATTTGGCATATTCCCGAACTGGCGCAGACGCTAGCCTGTCGCCCAACACAAGGAGGTGGGGATGCCGGTTGAGCCGACCCCGCGACGCCGACGCCTGGGCGCGGAGCTCCGGCGCATCCGCGAGTCCCTGGGCTGGACGCAGGAGGAGGCGGCTCGCCGCCTCGGGTATCAGTCCCTCTCCACCGTCAGCAAGATCGAGAAGGGAGTCCAGGGGCTCAAGATCCAGCAACTGCCGCACTTCTTCGAGGTCTACCAGATCGACGACCCGGCCCTGCGCGAAGAACTGCGTAACCTCGTACGCCGCGCAGGCGAGGCCGACTGGTGGCAGCGGTACGAGGGCGTTGTCGACGACCCGCTCGGCGACTACCTCTCTCTGGTGGAGAGCGCCAGCAGTCTGTTCATCTTCAATCCCGTCGCCATCCACGGTCTGCTGCAGACGCCCGAGTACGCCCGGGCCGTAACCGAAGGCAGCCGGGCCTGGAAGACCCCGGAGGACATCGACCGCTTCGTCGCCATGCGCCAGGAGCACCAGAAGAACATGCTGGAGCGCGATCCTGCGCTGAAGATATGGGCGGTCCTTCCCGAAGGGCTCCTGCGCCAGGAAGTCGGCGGCAAGGCCGTCATGCGAGCCCAGATCGAGCACCTGATCACACTCGCCCGCACGGACCCGAACATCACCATCCAGGTCCTGCCCTACCGGGCCGGCGCACATGCCGGGATGGACGGGCACTTCATGCTCATGTCCTTCCCGACGGGCAGGGACCTCGTGTGCATCGAGTCCATCCGGGCCCTGCTCCACCTCAACGAGCCAGAAACGGTGGAGGTGTACCGCACCACCAGCGACCTGCTCAAATCCGACGCCCTCTCCCAGAAGGCGTCCGTACCACTCCTTACCACCATCGCCAAGGATCTTGCATGAACAAGAACGAGCTCGACCCGGCCTGGGTCGAGTCCCAGCTGCGCGACGCCCAGTGGCAGACCAGCAGCAGCGGCGGCCAGACCTGCGTCCAGGTCGCCTTCCTCGACCAGGGCATCGTGGCCCTGCGCGATTCCAAGAACACTGGCAAGGCCCCGCACCTGTTCACCGACGCCGAATACGACGCATTCATCGGCGGCATCATCCGCGGCGAACTCCGACGCAGCTGATCTGCACCGCTTCTGACTGCTGGCCAGCCTACATCGGGCTGGCCGGCTACGCCGGGGAGTGCTGTTCGTCGACGACGGCGTAGAGGTGCTCGCCGTGTGCCCAGCGTTTGAGCTCCGGCCGTCCGATGAGGACGATGTCGTGCCGCTCGGCGAACTCGGTTGCGGGCTTGGTGAATCCGTTGAGAGCGACGATGACGGCGACGTCCGCGCCATGCTCGGGACGCGCGGTGCCGTTGAACTTCTGCACCGCCCCGGACCCGACGGGCGCGGTGTATTGCTTGCATTGCGCAACGATCTTGCGGCCGTCTCCGTCCCAGGCCACGACGTCCGCACCCAAGTCGCCGGAGCCGCCGACCCGGCGGGCCCGTACGAACCCGTCCCGGGCGAGGAGGTCGGCGCAGGCTTGCTCGAAGCCGTTCGCGCTCATCGCGGTGAGCTGTTTCATCCGGAAGGTCAGGACCTTGGGCGCATCGGCGACCGGCGCGGTGGCGTGCTCCTCCTCCACGTCTTCGGTGTCGCTGTAGGCGACAACGTAGCCGCCTCGGTCGGAGAAGACCACGAAGCACAGCAGCACCAGGGTGCCCAGAATGATCAGCGCGAACCACCAGGGATGCCCCATGAGCCATCCCCACACGTCCTCCGTGAACCAGCCACCCACATCGTCGCGCAGCCACGGCCACGCGTCCTCAGTCAGCCACTGCCAGGCGACCTTGGCGATAGCCAAGCTGAGGATCAGCCAGAGGATGACCTTCAACACCGGGTCCAGCGACCCGTCCTCGTCGAACAACGTTCCCCCTTCTCTACCCTGACCTGGCCTCTCGGCACCCCCGCGCTATGCGGCCCGTCGCACCGATGTCCTGCGTGGCCTGCGGGCGGGCAGGCGCAGCAGGGTGTGCAGCGGGACTCCGTCTTCGGCCCACTGCCGCAGCCGCTCACGATCAACCCAGTGGATTTGATGCCGCTCGCCCCATGCCTTGGCATCCCGAGTGAAGCCGCCGTTGGTGACCACCACCGCGACATCGGCTTTGTGGACGGGCCCAGCGGTCCCCTTGACCTGGTACATCACCTTCGAGTCGACCTTGCCGCCGATGGTGGTGTGCTTGGCCTGCAGCACGATCCGCCCACGCTGGGCATGCCGGCCGATGACGTCGGCCGCCTGATCGCCGGCCTGCCCGACCTGCTGCGCCGACCAGCCGTCCCGGATGAGGAGATCCCGAAGCGCGAACTCGAACTCCGCATCACCGAGGGCGTCAATCCGGACGAGCGGGAGCCGCAGAACCGCGACCAGCGCGGCCTGGGCCCGCCGCAGCCGAACCCTCCGCACCTGCCACCAAACGACAGCCAGCATGACCACCACCGCCACAGCGACCGCGAGCGGCCACCCGCGCACGATCGCACGCCACAGCACCGTCGCCGCCTGGACCAGCATGGTCGCCACGGCCAGGGCGACGATGGCCGCTGCTACCCGTTCGCGGCGACCGCGCGGCGCACGCAGTCGCATTCGGATGCCGCCCATCACCGGCTCGACGATGCGGACACCGACGGTGTGGGGGAGACCGGCTTGTTCGTCTCGGCCCCGCTGTCGCTGCTGTCGAACCCGAAGAGCTGTCCCCACAGCCAGACGAAGGCGACGATTCCCGCGATGGTCCAGCCGCCCAGCTTCTTGCCGCGTGGCCGAGGATTCCTGCGGATGTGGCGTCGAACCTCGTGAAATCCCTCCGGCGGCATGCCCTTTCCCCCTCCTGTGACCTGGCAACTTGATGATGCTGCCCCTGTGGATATGGGTGTATCAGCGAGCACTGACAAAAACTGATGGATCATCACGAGGGTCGGCCTGCATCGATCACAAACCGGCCAGCGGCGCTCCAACCGGCACCGAGATCAACGAGTTGAGCGAGCGTCCCGCCTCTGACATGGAGGTTTTCGGTGCCGTACGGTCGCGTCAACTGGCATGCACACCACCGTGTCCTGCCGATTCGTTGCCGGTCGACGACAGTTCACCTGCGTCGGCACCGTGAAAGCAGCCCTGGGAAGCGGCGCGGAGTTGGCGTGAAAGCTGAGGTGCCGATCATTGTCCGGAACCATATTTGGCCACCGTTTTCGGCCTATCCGGAAGGGCGCTCAGCGCACCGGAAAGAGTACCGCTGTTCCGATCACAGATGTCTCGTGAACAACCCGCGCGGTGCGGCCTGCGGACACTACCGTCCGGAGCGGAAACCGACGAGATGACAGGAGCGCGGCGTTGGAGAACTTCTTCGTCCCCAAGAAGACTGGCAGGGCGGAGGCCCCTTCCCATGTCTGTGACCGTAGCCGATGAGCGCTGCTCCCACAGTCTCCTGCGTCAACCAGGAGCTCAACACGCTGACTTGACAGGGAAGTCGAGTTCGGGGAGGACATGGACAGCGGCCGCGCCGTCCTGGGCTGCCCCGAGCACGCCGTGCACGTGCGCCTCCTTCAGAAACTCGCCGACGACCTGAAGGCACCCGTCGCAAACACGTTGGCCAAGACGGTCGCCCTCGCCCTGGACCGCATCGGCCCCGGCGCCGCCCGCATCGCAGGACAGCGCGACGTGCCGCTGCTGCTGTGGCGCACCGCGAGCTTCCGCGCATGGCTCGCCGCTCAGGAAGAAGCGGGCAACGAACTGGTCGGAGGCCGGCTCTCCTGGACCTTCCGCGTCGGCCCCAGCCGCTCGCACGTCCTGTTCTGGGCATACGCGGCGCGGGTGTGGGTGGCCGCCGAACAGCGGGTGAAGGACAACGAGGTCGTGCTCGGCCGACCCGACATGGCGTCCGTCGTCGCCTTTCGCCCCGCCACCAGCTGGCTCGACACCGAGATAGTCCTGGTCCGCGAGTTCCGCTCCCCCGCGCGCACCCCGGACGGCTTCATCCGGGAACTGCCCGGCGGCTCCGCCCCGAAAGCCGGAGATATCCGGCAGATGGCTGTTGACGAGTTCGCCGAGGAGACCGGACTGCGGCTCTCCCCCAGCCGCCTGCAGCCCGTCGGTGCCCGCCAGCCGGCGGGCACCCTGTCCTCGCACACCCAGGCCGTCTACGCCGTCGAACTCACCGAGGCCGAGCTCGCGGAACTTCGTTCCGACCGGGCCCGGCACGGCAACGACGAGGAGACCGAGCGCACGTACGTTGAGGTGGTGCGGGTCGGCGACCTTCTCCAGCCGGGCAATCCGATGGTCGACTGGACGACGATCGGCATCATCACCCAGGCCGTCCACGGCGCCGTCCTCTGAACACACGGCGGGCCCGGGGACAGACCATGCTGCGGGCAGCATCTGTGGGCCGACGTTACCGCGGCACCGACGAGTCGGACCGCCTGCCCACGGCTCCGGATCACTGCGCGGGTGCTGGTCTGGTCAGCCAGAGCGTCATGTGGCGGCCGCCGCCCGCCGTCGGCGGCCAGGCCTGCGGGGGCCGGCGTCCGAGTGCTGCTGCGACCTCGCCGACCACGGCGTTGTTGCCGGTGGCATCGGCGAGGGTGGCCAGGAAGGGGAAGTACCGGCCGAACACGCCGGTGATGATCTCGGTGAGTTCCTCGCGCGTGGTCTGTTCACCGGACGGCTTCGCCGGGAGGAGGGAGACAGCGGCGGTCGCCTCAGCAGCCTCGGGCACCGTGGAGCCGGACAGCAGCAACTGCCATTCATAGACGTTTCGCATGCCGGGCCCGCCGTTGTGGTCCAGACACAGCAGTTCAGCACGATGCTCCGCGGTGTTGTAGTCGAGGAAGGCGAGCATGCCGCCGCTGTAGACGGGCACGCCGTCCTTGATGTCGGTGTGGAGCAACGCCACACCGTGGACGGGCAGTTCGGCCGGGACGTCTGCTGGAGCGAGATCAGAGCGGGTCCCCGGGTCGGGCAGCCAGTCCAGGACGACGGCGTTGCGCCCGCGGGCCTTCCAGGCGCCTAGTCCCGCGATCACCACCGCGTGCTGGAGCGCCAGGTCGACGTCCTTCGCCGAGCCCAGGTCGGCAAGGGCGCGGGCGACACGGCTGTAGGGAACCCAGCACCACTCGGGCCAGCTTCCGTGCTCACGGGCCCGGACTTCCTCCAGGTGGTCGAAGATGCCGGGGTAGCGCTGCTGTGCCTCCTCTTCGAGGATGGCCAGCGGCTGGGCGGCGTCCCGGTACAGGCGGGCCACCCACCGTAGCCCCGGATCAAGTTCCTCATCTCGGCCCGGCAAGAACGCTTCGTCGAGTTCGCCGGGAAGGACCTGGTCCGGGTTGCATGGACCCCCCGGTGCTTGGCCTTCTCCTCCGCCGGCGCCCGGCCGAGCTCCGGATCGGCCCGTTCCTCGCGCACCGGCACCAGGCCGTGCTTGAGGGCGCACCAGGCCGCGATGATCGCGCGGATGGCCGGCGCCGAGTCCCGGCCCGCCCCCTGGAGCTCGGCCAGCGGCACCAGCCGGATGTCCACCAGGGGCACGAACGGCAGGTGCATGTCCACGTGGAGCATCAGCGGTCCGAAGAACCGCTTGCGGTACTCGGCGCCCGCGGGACTGATCCGGCCGGCAGCGAGGTCACGCTTGGCGAACGCCAGCGTGTCCGTCCACCAGGTCAGGTGGACGCCGTCTCCGAAGCCGTCCATGGGCCGGTCCCAGGTGGCTGCCGTGATGATGCCCTCGTCCGCCGACTCGGAGACGGGCGAGGCGAAGAAGATCATCCCAGAGGACGACGGCACAAGATCAGCAGTCATCGGCATCCGGACGTCGAGATCGTCTGCCACGGCCCGCAGCGCACTGACTGCCGCATCGTCGAAGGCGTAGACCTTGGCGTCGGCGATCCGGCGCGCCTCGGCCTTCACCAGCGCCCGGGCCTGTTCCGAGGCCGGCAGCCGCCGCCAGTCCGCGGGCATGGTGTACGAGCTGCCGTGTGCCATGTTCTGGGCGACCACCGTCCAGCCTTCCGGGCCGCGCAGGTGCAGCAACGTCCCAAGACGCGTGGCCACGGCGGCGTTCACAAGGTGATCTGGGCGCTTCGAGGACATGCCTACGCACTCTAGCTGTCGCCTTGTACCTGGCTGCTCGTGCGTTCTTCCGGTGGGCTGGTACTGACCAAGTCCCGGTTGTTGGCATGAAGTTCGGCTGTCATGCGAGCACACCACTGCGCTCGGCCAGTCCTCGCAAGTCCGTCGATGTCGGGCCGGAGCGCAGCAGGCTGGAGATCAGCAACTTCGTCGCCGGGCGAGCGTGGGCCTCCTCGGGTGCCAACCGTTCGGCAGCAAGCAGCGTTCGGACGCAGTCGATTCGTCGGCCGAGGTGGTCGTAGGTGACGGCGATGTCGGCGAGCGCGCGAGAGCGGCGTTCGACGCTGGGCAAGGCGTTGAGGGGGAACGAGTGGGCGGCATCGAGTGCGGCCCTCGGGTCGCCCGCGTGATTCTCGGCGCTGATGCGGTGAAGCTGAACGGTGAGCGGGCTGAAGCCGCCCTGGTTGCCTGGCATCGTGGCGCGGCTGATCTTGTTGGCGATCGCGGCGGCCTCATCGGTCAGTTCCCGCATCCCGTCACGGTCGCCGCGGCGCGCGAGCGTGTACGAGGCGCTCTGGACCAGGAGGCCGCGCAGTGCGGTGCCGGCCCGGCCGGCGCGGCGCAAGCCGGGCTGGTCCGCGGCGGACAGTGCGAGGGACAGCGCCTCGTCGTACCGGCCCGCCTTCCTCGCGAGCACGGCCGCCTGGCGGGCAGCTTCAGCGACCGCAAGGACATCGTCGGCCGCCTTCGCGAACTGGCGGGCGCGGTCGGCGGCCATCCAGCCGAGTTGCTGTTCGTCGAGTTTGATGAGCATGCGGGCGGCCAGCAGGTAGGCCTTGGCCAGCAGCGCGTGCAGGGCGGTGTCGGTGTCCCCTCCGCTGAGAGTGAGCGCGTGGCCGACGCGGACGAGGCGGGGCAGGCCGACGGCGAGTCGGGCGTAGCGGCAGGCATCGAAGTCGTCGAGCGCGCCAGCGAAGTACGCCGCCAGCGTCCTGGGCGGCGGCACCGCGGGCGCCTGGCCGACCCCGAGCATGGCCTCGCGCAGGCGGGCAACAAGCAGCGAGCCGAGGACGGCCTGGTCCATCCGGGCGGGTGCGGCGGTTCCAAGGAGAGGGGAGGCGACGGCTGAGGCTGTGGTAGCCGCAAGGCCCGCGATCAACGTCCGTCGGTACACGGGGCAGTCACCGTCCTCCCCCGGAGTCCTTCGCTTGGGTGATCTGGTGCTCGCAGGAGTTGCTCGATGACGCGCTCTTCGCGCAGGTGCGCTGTCACGTGTTGCGCGAGGAGAGTGACGCCGAGGTCGGAGAGGTGGACGCCGTCGCTCCACAGCGTCGCCGGCTCCCGCCCGGACTGGTGCGCGAATTCGCGGGCGGCCCGGGTGAACGGTGTCCAGACGTCGATGTACGGGATTCCGGCGGCAGCGGCGGTCCGGGCGGCGGCCTGGTGGTAGCGGTCGAGGTCGCGGTTCATGGAGTCGACGCTGCCCGGGGAGCCGACCGGACCAAACGGGGTTTCGGAGACGCACAGGATGCGGCGGGCTCGCCCGGTCAGGACGGCGAGGGTGGTGGCGTAGTGCTCGGCGTACTCCTGGATGGACACAGCCTCGGCCGTGCGCCCCTGGTGGGCGCGCCAGACGTCGTTGATGCCGCAGCCGTAGACCGCGAGGTCGTAGCGCGGGTGCGGCGGCAGTGCGTG
>CBFHCJ010000099.1:0-13570 GCA_965654005.1 uncultured Streptomyces sp.
GCAGGAACTCGTACGCGTGCGGGGCGCCATGTCCCGCCGCGTGGTCGGCGGCGCCGCGCAGCAGCGGGGCCGACCACAGCAGTTGCGCGGGCGTCGGGTTGGGCACGGCGGGCCTGCGGAGTGCGCCGAAGCGGGGCGTGAGCACCTGTTGCAGGGCGGTGGGCAGTAGTTCGGCGAGGCGTGCGTCGGAGCCGGCGCTCGCCTCCTTCCAGACCGTGGGTCGGTCGTGGACGAGCACGAGGACGCAGCCTGTCCGGACGAGGGCCGCGACGGGGCCGTCCGGGTGGCCGGCGAGTTTCTGCCAGACGCGCTCCCGCAGGGGAACCTCGACGAGTTTGCCCTGCTTGCGCAGCCAGTCCTCGACCTCGGCGAGCGCGAAGGAGGGGCTGGTCTCGGTGCCGCCGACGGGTTTGGGGAAGTCGGCGTGACGGCGGCGCCAGTTGCTGACGGCGGCACGACCGACCCCCGCGAGCCGGGCGATTCCGGCGGCGGTCACCTCTGTCGCATTCTCCTGCACCCGCTCGGCTCCCCTCTGCCTCGCCTTGATGCGCCGACTATACCGATGTACACGAGATCCACCCTTTCACGCTCGTGTACACAACTCAACGCGGGAACCCTGTTGACTCGGTTCACAAGCTCTGCTGTTATTGACCCATCGAACGAGCGATCCGCCGCGAATGGCGGTTCGCACTCGACCAGGGGGAGGAACAGCCGTGGGTATCAAGGGCAGGGTCGCGCTGGGGGCAGTCGTCGGTGTCGTCGTCATCGGCGCAATGTCCGCGAACGCGAACAAGGAAGCGACCAAGAACGACGCCGACACGGGTTCGTCCGCGTCCGCGGGACAGCACTCCGGCCACAAGAGCGGGAGCGGCGCCAAGGCGCGGGCCGACAAGAAGCCCGCCTTCAGCGGCGACGGCAGCTACGTGGTCGGCAAGGACATCCAGCCCGGCACATACCGTACGACCGGCAACACGGACGGCATGTGCTACTGGGAGCGCGCCAAGGACGCCTCGGGCGAGGCCGACTCCCTGATCGCCAACGACAACGTGACCGGCACGAGTTACGTGACCGTCAAAGCCACCGACAAGCTCTTCAAGTCCAACGGCTGCAAGGACTGGGAGGCCGTCGCCAAGAAGGCGACCGGCACGCCCACCAGCTCCAGCATCAACGGCGACGGCGGAATGTACAGAGTCGGCGTCGACATCGCCCCCGGCACGTACCGGTCCGCCGGCAACACGGACGACCAGTGCTACTGGGAGCGCGACAAGGACGCCCTGCACGGCCTGGAGTCCATCGCCGCGAACGACAATGCCAGCGGATCCGCCGTCGTCACGATCAGCGCGAGCGACGCCTACTTCAAGACCACGGGCTGCAAGGACTGGACGAAGACGTCCTGACAGCCGCGTTCCCACCCGCCCGGCAGGGCGGGCCGACAGCCGGCCGGCCCGTCGCCCGAGGCCACTCCCCGACCCACCTCATCGCACGTCATCTCGTCCCAAGGAACTCTCATGCGCCGCAACGCACTTGCCACCCTCTGCCTCGTCACCGCACTCCCCCTGGCGCTGTCCCTGACCGCCTGCTCGTCCGGCTCCTCCGGTGGTACGGCGACCAAGGACCCGAACGCCGGTCTCCTGACGGGCACGCAGCTCAAGAAGGCCCTGGCACCGGCGTCGTTCTTCGCCAACGGCTTCGCCGTTGACCCGAGCGGGGCCCGGGACACCGGAGACACATACACCACGCCGTCCTCCGCTCCCGCGTCGGCGAAGCCGGACTGCGAGAAGCTGAGCCAGACCAGCTGGATCGACGTCACCGGGGACTCGGGCGTGTCCTTCGCGCAGAACGACTACGTCAACAAGAACACCTCGGAAGACATCGCGCAGGAGATCGACACGTTCCGCGGGACGACGGCGACAACGGTCCTGAAGGACCTGGAGCGCGTGGTCTCGGCATGTGCGACCTTCACCGACTCGCAGACCCACACGAAGGCCAAGGTGGCCGGTCGGGCGACGTCCGGCCTCGGTGACTCGGCATACACCGTCACGCTCACGGACAGCGCCTGGGAGAACGGCACCACCCTGATCGCCGCGCGCGTCGGCCACAACGTCGTGAGCGTGATGTCGACGGACGGCCACGACAACGGGGCGGCGACGGCGAAGAAGCTGACGGAGCGGATCGTCGCGTCCCTGAAGAAGACGGCCTGAGCCCTGCGCTCACACATACCGACACAGCGGCGAACGCCCCGCCTCCGCTTCACAGGAGGCGGGGTGTGCTCGCGTCCAGCCACCTCAGTCGGCGTGGAACCGCGCCGGCGCCTGGGTCGGGTTGCCGCCGGAGGGGAGCTTCTGCCCCGGGCAGCCGGAGAGGACCTCCTTCATCGCGGCCTTCTCGGCGGCGGTGACCCACAGTTCGTACTTCTTCTTCACGGCCACCTGCGCGGCGACGTACGTGCGGGCGCCGTGGGCCGCCCGAAGCGCTCGCTTACGACCGCACGCGGATCGTCCCGTACGGAGTCCGCCACGCGTACACCCAGCGTCATGCTGACGCCGGAAACTCGTTGAAGAACACAGTCCCGCGGCGGTCCACGGCGGCGATCTGCCTCGGGTACGCGTCCTCCAGCCCGGTCGCCTCCATGTCAGCCGCAAGGAGCGAGTCGTCGGCGAGCAGGCGGCGGGCTCCGAAGTCGTCCGCGTCGTTCGGGGATGCGGCGGTCAAGACTGCGGATTGCGCTTATATGGCAGCAGTTCGGGCGTCAAGAATCTGTCTTCGGCCATGATCACTGTACTGTGTCGCATCAGCAGTCCCCTTGGCGCAACACGGCAGTTCAGCGTGGGTTTACCCAGGTGACGAGACACGGATGGAGTAGTTCCCAGGCTGCGCACGACCTGCGATGGTTTCCTTTGGAACCACTTCACGAGGGAGCCAAAAGAAGCCTAGGCCAGTGGCTCACCCGGTGCGAGCATTCTCGATCTGTGCACGGCGCATAGATCGAAAGGAGCCATGTGATCGGCACCAGTGCGGCTACGGGAACCAAACCCATGCACCAAGCTAATCCGTCCGTGGCCGTGGTCGACGCTTCCGGCGCGGGGTACGTCGACACTGCCGACCTGGAACAGCGGATCATCGCACCGGAGGGTGTGGTCCGCCCTTTGGTCCTCGCGGACGACGAGTGTGCTCGCCTCCACGACCTCGACGCTGATTACATCATTCTCTGGCATCGAGTCTCCTTGGATGCGGCCTTCTTCGAGAGGAACAAGACCTGCCGCGCCGTCGTGTGCGCGAGCGTCGGCTACGACCACGTCGATATCGACGCGGCCCAGACCAACGGCATCCCGGTCTACCACGTCCCCCATTACGGCACCGAGGAGGTCGCCGACCACACCCTGGCGCTCTTCCTCAGCCTGGCACGCAGGCTGCACGGCCTGTCGGAGCATGTTCGCGACGGCGGGTGGGATTGGCGTGCGATCGGTACTCCGCACCGGCTGAGGGACATGGTATGGGGAGTCGTCGGACTCGGCCGCATCGGGCTCGCGGTGGCGCGGCGAGCGACGGCGTTCGGCGTCCGTGTCGTCTTCCACGACCCGTACAACCACCCTGGCATCGAGAAGTCCCTCGGCGTTGAGCGTAGGCATGACTTGGACGAACTGCTCCAGGAATCCGATGTCGTGAGCCTGCATGTGCCCCTCACTCCGGAAACCCGCCATCTGCTCGATACCGAGCGGCTGCACCGGATGAAGCGAGGATCAATCCTGATCAACACGGCGCGAGGCGCGCTGATCGACATCTCCGCCCTCTGTGACGCCCTCGCCGAGGAGCGGCCGGGCTGTGTCGGCCTGGACGTGGTCGATGGCGAGCCGGAGGTTCCCCAGTGGCTACGCGGCCACCGACAGGCGCTGCTCAGTCCGCACGCGGCCTTCTACTCGGTGGAGTCCATGGCCGAACTGCGGACCCGAGCCGCGGAAGCAGTACACCAGATGATCACTGGCACTCCGGTAACCGCCGCACTTGTCGTGTCTTGACCACGCGCCGCCCCGCTCGACCCAAACCCTGAAAAGAGCAGGATGACCAGCGACATCATGGCTCAGAGCACCGTCGGCGACGCCTGGACCGACTGGAAGTGGCAGCAGCGCAACGCGATACGCACAGCGCAGCAGTTCCAGCAGCGCTTCCCGCTGTGCGACCGTGAGTTGCTGGACCGGATCGAGCGTCACAACGTCAGCAAGCGGTTCCAGGTGACGCCGTACTACCTGAATCTCATCGGCAAACACCCCGAGAGCGGTGTACCGCTGCCTGAGGACCCGCTGTGGAAGCAGGTAGCCCCGCTCGGCGACGACAGCGGCGAGGACCCGTACCGGTATGACGGTGAGACCGAGAACTGGGAACTCGCGCACGAGATGGTGACACCCATCGCGCAACATAAGTATGACAACCGCCTGATCGTGCGCTACGCGAATGTCTGTCACGCCTATTGTCAGTTCTGTTACGAGGCGCTGCGCACCCTCGACAAGAACTCGTCCAAAAAGACCTTCGACCGCGACCACTGGCAGGCCACGCTGTCCTACCTCCGGTCGCACCCGCAGGTCGAGGAGCTCATCCTGAGCGGTGGCGAGCCGCTTATGCACAGCAACGAGCAGATAGACGGGGTGCTGCTCGAAGCCAGGGAGGCCCGCCCGGATCTCATCCTGCGCATCCACACCCGCGCGCTGACGTTCAACCCCTACCGCGTCGACTCAGGACTCGCCACGGTGCTGGCCCGTCATGGTGTGACCGCGGTAGGTCTGCATGTCACGCACCCTCATGAGCTCAGCCCCGAGTTCGACACGGCGGTCCAGAGGCTGCACGAAGCCGTGCCCATCGTGTTCGCCAACGTCCCGCTGCTGGGGGGAGTCAATGATGACGCCGTCACCTTGCGCCGGTTGTGCATGGGGCTGTATCGGCGGGGCATCCACGCGGGCTACCTCTACCACTTCATGCCGCACAGCCCGGAGGCGGGATGCTTCCGCGTTCCGGTCCAACGCGGAGTGGAGCTCGTCCGATCGCTGAAGCGGCACATTTCCAACCCGGCTGTCCCCGAGTACGTACTCCCGCACGCTACAGGCAAGTACACCGTGCCCTTGGTGGATATGGACTCCCCGGACGGCTACCCCCGGCACACCGTCGACGACAACGGCTTCCGGGTGTTGGAGCTTGTCAACTGGCAGGGCGAGCGCATCCGCTACCCGGACCTGGATCCGGCGTGACCGGGACCGCGGTACGCATGTCCCCGGCGCGGCTGGCCGCGGAGCGGCTGGAGAAGACCGTCGCCGCTGACGCGGTACGCCACAACGTGGCCGTCCTGCGCTCGGCCGCTGCCAGTCGGCGGATCATGGCCGTTGTCAAAGGCGACGCGTACGGTCTCGGCGCACCAGCCGTCCGCGGTCTGCTGGTCGCGTCCGGCGTCGAGGCGCTGGCCGTGGACACCGTCGCTGAAGGCGTCGGCTTGCGGGACCACGGCATCGACGTGCCGATCCGCGTCATGGACGTCGACGTCGCCGACGCCGTCGCGCCCGGGCGGCGCGCCGCCATCGGCTTCTCGCGAGGTCTGGCCGGAGCCGCCCCGGGGTTCACAGGGCTGCTGAACGGACGTCGCTGCCCCCATGGTAGGCAGGCCCGGCATGGACTGCACCCAGTTCGACGTGACCGACGTAACGAACGCGCGCCCCGGTGACTGGATGACCTTCATCGGGTCCGCGCCGGACGGCAGAGGCGTGCCGCGGACTGCCCAGGAGACCGCGGCGGAGCTGGGCCTGAGTCTCTACGAACTGCTTGCCACGCTGCGTATGTCTGTACGCATCGACGACACGGCGTCCACGGCGACATGAGGAACGTGGGGAAGCAAAGGAGGAATACCGTGATCGAAGATCTGCCCCTGGAACGCATTCCGCCCCGTGCCGGGGTGATGCGCACGGCCGGGGAACCCCCGCAGGGTTCGGTGGAAAGCCTGCTGAACGAGAGCCTGCGCGGCCCGGTGGAACCCCTGGAACTGCACGAGAACCACCAATCCTTGTTGGCCGTCCTCCGAGAACGCCTCGGCCTCGGCCTGAGGGAGGGCGACCAGGCAGCCCTGCTCGACGTGCACCGCAGTGCGTACACGGTCTATGAGACGCTGCTCGGCCACCCGCTGGGCCCGGCCACCCACGAGCGAAGCGCCTGGTTCAACGCATTCCGCTGGATCTACGAGGATGCGGTGCTGCGCGCCGACATCGAAGAGATCTCCGGTCGGCTCCCACCCCTCGTGGAGGCCACACGAGCGGAGTTCGTCCGGGACTGGTTCCTCACGGAGGCCAAAGAGCGCAACGCACTGGACCGTACGGTGGAGACCACTCTGGCCGAGCGGGCGGCCCTGGACCAACTGGCCTACTTCATCCAGGCCGACGGCTATCTCAACTACCGCTTCTACGACGCACTCGTACTGGCCCAGCCGCATTTCATGGAGACGGTCAAGCACGAGATCAGCCGCCACATGTGGGACGAGTGCGGTGAGGGAACGCAACGCAACGCGCACACTCTCCAGTTCACCCGGAGCCTGCGCACCCTCTCCCTTTCCCTCCCGGCCGTTCCGCCGTGGGAGGACTGGCGGCCCTACGCCGGCCACAATCTGTACTTCCTGCTCGCCTGCAACCGCAGGCACTACTTCAAGGCACTCGGCAGCCTCGCCATGCCCGAGCTGTTCGACGTGGACCGCGATGCCGCGGTGGTCAAGGGCCTGGAACGGCACGGCTACACCGCCCAGGAGGACTTCGAGTTCTTCTACAACCACATGGAAGGGGATGCGGAGCACGGGCCCGAGTGGCTGGACGGCGTCATCTTGCCCATCGTGGCCGCGGAGCCCGAGGCGGGCATCGAGCTGATCACCGGTGGGGCGCTGCGCATGCTCGCCATGCGCCGCTACAACGAGTACCTCGCCGAATGTCTGGGCCTGGGCGACACCGGCAACGCGGCGGCCCCGGGCATGGCAGCGGATCGGAGCGGGTGAGCGCATACGGTGGATAATCCGTTTCCCTCCCTGGAGATGACCGAGCGCGCCATCGGCCGCCGGGCTCGTGAACGGTTGAGTACCAACGAGAACGAGTTCGGGCCTGCCCCTGAGGTGGTCCGGTCCATCGCCGCCGCCGCGGCCGAGGCCCACCGCTATCCCGACTGCGACCATTTCGCGCTGCGCGAGCGGCTGGCCGGCCGACTCCGGGTCCCGCGCGACGGCATCCGGGTCGGCTCCGGTATCGATGGGCTGCTCGGCGAGATCTGCCGGGCCTTTCTCGGCCCCGGTCGTACCGCCGTGACCGGTGAGGCCACCTACCCGACCTTCGGCTACTTCGCCCGCGCCTGGGGGGCGGACGTCCACCTGGTGCCCAACGGGCTGGCCGCACCGGATCCACAGGCGCTGGTGAGGTGCGCGCACCGGACCCGCGCCGACGTCGTCTATATCGCAGATCCTGACAACCCATCGGGATCCGCGCAGGGCGGGACGGCACTGCTGGCCATGGCGGACGCGCTGCCCGACCGCACCCTGCTGGTCGTCGACGGTGCCTATGCCGAGTACCAGGACCAGGCCACCCGCCTGGCTGCCGGAGAGGTGACAGGCCGTCGCATTCTGTGGCTGCGAACGTTCTCCAAGGCCTACGCGCTGGCCGGACTGCGTGTCGGGTACGCGGTCGGCCATCCGGAGTTGGTCCGCACTCTGGGGGACGGGGCCGAGCACTATGTGGTGGGCCGGGTAGCCGAGGCCGCCGCGCTCGCCGCGCTCGATGCCGAAGAGCACCTCGCCTGGCTTCTCGGGGAGACCGCCGCCGGGCGGGCGCACTATGCGGCGGCCTTCAGCGAACTGGGTTTCACCGTGCTTCCCAGCCATACGAACTTCGTGACGGTGCGCCTGGCCGCCCCGGCCGTGGCCGAGCGTCTCACGAACAGCCTGAGGGCGCTTGGAATCTTCGTACGGCACCTGACCGCACCGGGTATGACCGACTGCGTACGGATCAGCGTCGGCCCTGCACAGCAGCGTGCCGTTGTCCTGGAAGCCGTCGTGAGCAGCGGTATCCGCACATCCGCCGTGTCCAATCCATGAAGGAGCTTGTATGACCCTGCCTTACGCCGAGCCGCCCGCCGTGCAGATCGCCGAATCGGTGTGCCCCGGGCACCCTGACAAGGTCGCCGATCAGATGTCGGACAGCGTGCTGGACGCCTTCCTCGCCGCCGACCCGTTCGCCCGGGTCAACTGCGAGGTGCTGGTCACCCGGGGAACCGTGGTCGCCACCGGACAGATCACCTCCACTGCCGATGTGGATGTCGAAGCCACGATCCGCTCGGTGCTGGACCGCGTGGGCTACCACGACCCGGCACGGCACGGACTGTCCGCGGACAGCTGCGAGATCCGCCTCCTGCTGGACCGCCAGTCGCCGGAGATCGCTCACGGTGTCGACAGGGGCGGCGCCGGGGACTCGGGCATCGTCTACGGCTACGCGACCGACGAGACACCGGAACGGATGCCGCTCAGTTGCGTTCTCGCCCACGACATCGCGCGGCGCGTCAGTAACACGCGCGATGACGACGGCGCCAGGCTGCTCGGACCGGACGGCAAGGTCCAGGTGCAACTGACCGGCGGCGGCGCGGCCAGGGAGGGAAGCGGGCAGCAGGCCGTGGTGGTGGTTTCGGCACAGCACCCCGCCGAGCTCGGGCTGGACGAGCTGACCGGGACAGTGGCCGAGAAACTGGTGGGTCCGGCACTGCGCGAGCGCGGGGTCGCGCCTGCCCGGGTGTACGTGAATCCTGCGGGTACCTTCGTGGTGGGATGCACTTCGGCCGACGCGGGCCTGACCGGCCGCAAGCTGATGGTGGACGCCTACGGGGGGCTGGTACGCCACGGAGGCGGATGCTGCTCGGGCAAGGACGCCACCAAGGTCGACCGCTCGGGCGCGTACGCCGCCCGGTACCTGGCGGTGAACCTCGTAGCCGCCGGGTTGGCCCGCCGTTGCCGGGTCGGCCTGGCCTACGCCATCGGCGAGCCGCTGCCCGTATGGGTGGATGTGGATTTCCTGGGCACCGGAGCGGACGACGCGGCGCAGGTCGCGCAGACGTTGCCGGAGGTGGTGGACCTTCGGGTGGAGGCCATGATCGAGCGGCTGGGGCTGCGCAGGGTTCCGTTCCTGCCAACGGCGACGTACGGCCACTTCGGCCGGCTTGATGAGGCATTCCCCTGGGAAGAAACCAGCCTGGTCACAGACCTCAAGGCCCATTTCGGCAACACGGTGACACAGGCACAGTGAAAGGGGACCCATGAGCGACACGGGCAGGAACCCCGGCAACGACGGCCGGACCACAACCGGCACGGGGCCGGGGACACTCGTACTGGGACTCGCGGGCGTGGTCGGCTTCAGCCTCACGCTCCCCGTCACCCGGTACGCCGATCCCGCGTTCGGCCCGGAACTCGTCGGTCCCGGGCGGTCCTTGCTGGCAGCGGTGATCGCCACGCTGGTGCTTGTGATGTCACGCCGTCCGGTGTTCCCGCCCAGGCGTTCGCTCGCGTCGGTCGTCGTCGTTACGGCCGGGTCGGTCGTCGGCTTCCCGTTGCTGACCGCGCACGCTCTCGAATCCGTCTCCGCGAGTGAGGCGGCCATGATGATCGCCTTCCTACCCGCCGCCACCGCCGTGATGGCGGTGGCGCGAGCCAGGGAGAAGCCGACGATGGCCTTCTGGCTGTGGTGCGGCGCGGGAACCGCTCTCATCGCCGGGTACCTGTCTCTGAGCGCGGACACCCGGTTCGGCGCCGGCAACGTGGAGCTGATCCTGGCAGTGCTGCTGTGTGCCCTCGGCTACGCGGAGGGCGGCGTGCTCTCCCGCGAAGTCCCCGGCTGGCTCGTCACCTGCTGGTCGCTGATCGTCGGGTTCCCCGCTGTCCTCGTCATCGTGCTGGACACCGGCCTCCCCGCCGCCGCGACGCTGACATGGCGCACCCTGGGGGCCTTTCTCTATCTGGCGGTGGGGAGCTCTTTGCTGGCCTTCTTCTGCTGGTACCGCGCGCTTGCCTCGGGCGGGGTCGCCAAGGCCGGGCAGATCCAGCTGCTCCAGCCCATCCTCACCATGCTGTTCGCCACTGCGCTGCTGGGCGAGAAGCTCAACGGCATCATGCTGCTCGTCGGCCTCGGTGTCGGCGGCACGGTCCTCATGGCACAGCGAACCCGGGTGCGTGCCGCTCTGCCGCCGCCCGCGGCTCCCGGGAGCGCAGGGAACGACGGCTCCGTCGTACGGACATCGTGAAGGCCACCCGGACGTTGCCCACGAGCGCGAAAACCCCCGCTTCACAGCGTCGGTCAGCCGCCGCACTGCTTGAGCATCATCGCCTTGTCCGGAGCGGTGACGGGGAGGGAGTACTTGAGGGACACCTGGGCCACACGCACCGAGTACGAGCAGCGGATCTGCTCGTTCGGGGGCAGCCAGGCCGCCGGACCCGAGTCGCTCTTGGAGCCGTTGGTCGGCCCGTCCACCGAAATGAGGTTGAGCGGGTCGTTGGCGATGTCCTCGCGCTTGTCCTTCGTCCAGTGAGAGGCACCCATCTGCCAGTCGTAGGACAGCGGCATCACGTGGTCGATCTGGACCGTCGTGGCGTGGGCCTTCGTCCAGTCGATCGTCTTGCCGGTGTACGGGTCGTGGAGGGTCATCGAGACGACGACACAGTCGGATCCACTGCGGAACTGGACTTTCTCTCCATCGCGTTTCAGCAAATCGTTCCGCGAGTCACACCCGTTGTGTGCGAAGGGGACGTCACCAGGTACCGAATCCATCCACGCATAACCGAACTCGTCGCGGTCGTATCCCGTTTTGGGACCGCGCCCCCTTGTCACCACCTTCTCGATCAGAGCTCGGGCCTTGGCCTTGTCCGCCGCCGAAATGATGGCAGCCAAACCGGGCTTCGTTCCGTCCGGATCATCCAGCGGGCTGACGGCATGACCATCGTCGGACGTCGGTACGGCAGAAGCGGAGGGCGCGTTGTCGGCCGGCAGGTCGACATCCTTGCACCCCGACATCAGCAGCGGAAGGACGAGCAGTACAACTCCTGTCGGCACCCGCCCGGTTTTGCTCGCGTGCCTCATGTGCCTCACTTCACGCATAGCACGCCACTCCCCGCATGAGCTGCGAGAAAGTACCGGCCAGACGCCGAATCATGGAGACAACACGCGTGTCGCAGCCGTTGCCGTCGGTGTCCGCCCACGGCGTGCCGAACCTGTCGCGGCTGTATCCCGTCTTCGGCGCCCGCCCCTTCACGGTCAGCGAGTCGACCGCGGCGAGGGCGGCACTGCCGGACGCCTTCTCCTGCGGGCCCGAGGACCCCTTCGTCTCCTGTTTACAGCCGCTCACGGCGACCAGTACCAGCACAGCGGCGGCGATCCCACCCCTTGCACGCATCACGAGACGCCCTCCCCTTGCATGTACCGCTCGACCGAACCGCCCTGCGCGGGCGCGTCCTTCCGCTGATCTCACGGTAACCGCTGGACGGTCATGTCCATACCACCCACCAGTGGGCAGGTGGTGCACGCCGGGAGTATCGCCGGGTGGTGAGGCGCAGGCGTCGTACGCCCAAGACGCCTCCGCCTACGCCGACTACGCCCCTACAACGCCTACAACGCCTGCGACCCCTACGACCCCTACGACCCCTACGACCCCAGGATCGACGACAGGAACTCCCCGACCCAGCCCAGCAACTCCCGCCCGACCAGCGGCTTTCCGCCGACCTTCGCGGTCTTGGGGCGGGGCACCAGCACCTGGTGCACGGCCGGCTTGATGACAGTCCCCGGGTACAGGCGCTTGACGCGCAGCTCCTGAGACTCCCTCAGCTCCACCGGAGCGAAGCGGATGTTGTTGCCCTGCAGGACGATCTCGCCGACGCCGCACGCGCGGGCGAGCATGCGCAGGCCCGCGACCAGGAGGAGGTTCTCCACCGGCTCGGGGAGCTTGCCGTAGCGGTCGACGAGTTCCTCGCGTACGGACTTGATGTCCTCCTCCGTGTTGACGGAGGCGATCGCACGGTAGGCCTGGAGGCGCAGCCGCTCCCCCGGCGCGTAGTCGTGCGGGACATGCGCGTCGACCGGGAGCTCGATCTTGACCTCCAGCGGCGGCTCCTCCTCCACGCCGCCCTCCAGGGACGCGCGGTAGTCCGCGACCGCCTCGCCGACCATCCGTACGTACAGGTCGAAGCCCACGCCCGCGATGTGGCCCGACTGTTCGCCGCCGAGCAGGTTGCCCGCGCCGCGGATCTCCAGGTCCTTCATCGCCACGTACATGCCCGCGCCCATCTCCGTGTGCTGCGCGATGGTCGCCAGGCGCTCGTGGGCCGTCTCCGTCAGCGGCTTCTCCGGCGGGTAGAGGAAGTACGCGTAGCCGCGTTCCCTGCCGCGGCCCACGCGGCCGCGCAGCTGGTGCAGCTGGGAGAGGCCGAAGTTGTCGCCGCGCTCCACGATCAGCGTGTTCGCGTTCGAGATGTCGATGCCCGACTCGACGATGGTCGTGGAGACCAGGACGTCGTACTTCTTCCCCCAGAAGTCGACGACGACCTGCTCCAGCGTCTGCTCCGACATCTGGCCGTGGGCCGTGGCGATGCGCGCCTCGGGGACGATCTCGCGCAGGCGCGCGGCGGCCCGGTCGATCGACTCGACCCGGTTGTGGATGTAGAAGACCTGGCCTTCCCGGAGCAGCTCCCTGCGGATGGCCGCGCCGATCTGCTTCTCCTCGTAGGGGCCGACGAACGTCAGCACCGGGTGCCGCTCCTCCGGCGGGGTCGTGATCGTGGACATCTCGCGGATGCCCGTGACCGCCATCTCCAGGGTCCTGGGGATCGGGGTCGCGGACATCGTCAGCACGTCGACGTTCGCCCGCAGCTTCTTCAGCTGTTCCTTGTGCTCGACACCGAAACGCTGCTCTTCGTCGACGATGACCAGACCCAGGTCCTTGAACTTCGTCTCCGACGAGAACAGCCGGTGCGTGCCGATGACGACGTCCACCGCGCCTTCCCTGAGGCCCTCCAGGACCGCCTTGGCCTCCGCGTCCGTCTGGAAGCGGGACAGCGCCCTGACGTTCACCGGGAACTGGGAGTAGCGGTCGCTGAACGTGCCGAAGTGCTGCTGCACCAGCAGCGTGGTGGGCACGAGGACGGCGACCTGCTTGCCGTCCTGGACCGCCTTGAAGGCGGCCCGGACCGCGATCTCCGTCTTGCCGTAGCCCACGTCGCCGCAGACCAGTCGGTCCATCGGGACCGACTTCTCCATGTCGTCCTTGACCTCGGCGATCGTGGTCAACTGGTCGGGCGTCTCCGCGTACGGGAACGCGTCCTCCAGCTCGCGCTGCCACGGAGTGTCCCCGCCGAAGGCGTGACCGGGCGCCGCCATCCGCGCGCTGTACAGCTTGATCAGATCCGCGGCGATCTCCTTGACCGCCTTCTTCGCGCGCGCCTTCGTCTTCGTCCAGTCGGCGCCACCCAGGCGGTGCAGGGTAGGGGCCTCGCCGCCGACGTACTTGGTGATCTGCTCCAGCTGGTCGGTGGGGATGT
>CBFHCJ010000100.1:0-13540 GCA_965654005.1 uncultured Streptomyces sp.
GTAGCTCGCCACGAGCGCCACCACGCCGAGCAACACCGCCAGCAGCGCGTACGTCGCCGCGTCCGTCGCACCTACGCCGAACAGCAAGCTCGCCATCACTCGCGTCAACCCTAACGCGGCGAGCAGCCCAACCGCGATGCCGACTCCGACGAGCACCACCGCCTGCCGAATCACGAGTCGCATGATATCGGTCCGTTGCGCTCCGAGTGCTGCCCGGGGGCTGCCGCGTCCGGGGAGACGAGCGGCGGCTCCCGGGCAGTGGAGGGTCAGACGGCGGTGAACACGTCGGCGGCGACGGTGGCGCTGGTGCCGCCGGGCGTGACGACCTGGAGGTCGTACGTGGAACCCGAGGTGAGTCCCGCCGGGACCTCGGCGATCAGTTGGGTGTCGGAGACGGATGTGAAGCTGCTCGCTGAGATCGGTGTGCCTCCTGTGGTGAGGGTGAAGGTCACGTTGCTGACGCTGGCGAGGTTGCTGCCGGTGACGGTGACGCTCGTGCCGGCCGGCCCCGAGGTGGGGTTGATGTCGGTGACGGCGGGAGCGGCGTAGTAGGTGAACTGGTCGGCGACCGTCAGGGAGCTGGTGCCGCCGGGGGAGGTGACGGTGACGTCGACGGTGTCCAGGCTTCCGGTGAACGTGCCGTGCGCGGGGGGCGTGACGGTGATCTGGGTGTCGTTGACGACGCTCACCCCGGTGCCCGCGCCGATGGCGCCGAAGGTGACGGCGGAGGCGTTGAGGAGGCCGCTGCCGCTGAGGGTGACGGCGGTCGGGGTGCCAGGTCCGGTGCTGGGGGTCACGGCCGCGACGGCCGGGGAGGCCGCGTAGAAGAACGGGAGGGAGTTGGTGGTCGACGTTCCGACGGACACGTTGACGTTGTACTGCCCGGCGCACAGCGACGGGATGGGGCAGGTGATCTGGGTGCTGGAGACGACTGTGGCGGTGGCGGACTTGTTGCCGAAGTTCACTCTGCTCGCGGTCGACAGCCCGGTGCCGGTGATGGTTAAGGTCTGCCCGACAGAGCCGGGGTTGCCGGTGGTGAACGAGGTGATGTTGGCCATGACGTGTCCTTTCGCTGACGGGTTTTGTGGGCGCAGGCCTCGAGGAGGACAGGACGCAGTTCCTGCCCGGCGATGGGAGTGGGCTCGCGGGGCCGCCGGAGATGAAGTCTTCCGAATCCCGAATCCCGAATCCCGAATTCGGAAGCGGGGTCGTATCCCCCCCGGTCTGACACCATCAGTAACCCATTGGGGCGAAGAACATCACAAGAGGATGAAAGCTGGTTCACTCATTTGACGGAGCGCACTTGATGGAAGTGCCCATGATGCGGGTACCACCTGCGTAAACCGGTCTGCCGGGTCGCGCTCCAGCGTAATGTGATCTGAAAATAATATCGGCTGCTCTATTTGTGCATCTCTGAGGAGAGAGGTGCCGTCATAACCGGATGAGTCAAAGCCGGCCGACTCATCATTGGGCAATGCGTACGCTTCGGGAACGAGGATTTCCTCGCTTGGGCTTGTTGCTGACCATCGTGCTCGCCGGTACGGCGTTCACGATCACCCCGAGTTCCTCCGCGCAGTCGCCCTTGGTTCGGGCAGGCTTCGCCTGGGGCTACAACGTCTACGGACAGCTGGGCAACGGGACCAATGCCGACAGTGCGGTCCCCGTCCCGGTGTCCGTCCCCGTGGGTGTGACCGTCACCGCGACCGCGGCCGGCGGGCACCACAGCTCGGCGCTGACCTCGACCGGACAAGTGCTTGCCTGGGGATTCAACGGCGATGGTGAGTTGGGGGACGGCACGACCGACGACAGCGGCGTGCCCGTGCCGGTGCATCTCCCCGCGGGTGTCAAAGTGACGGCGATCGCGGCCGGCTATGCCCATAGTCTGGCGCTGACTTCGACGGGTCAGGTGCTGGCCTGGGGCTTCAACACCAGTGGGCAGTTGGGGGACGGGACGACCGACGACAGCAGCGTGCCCGTGCCGGTGCATCTCCCCGCGGGTGTCAAAGTGACGGCGATCGCGGCCGGCTATGCCCATAGTCTGGCGCTGACTTCGACGGGTCAGGTGCTGGCCTGGGGCTTCAACACCAGTGGGCAGTTGGGGGACGGGACGACCGACGACAGCAGCGTGCCCGTGCCGGTGGATCTGCCGGCAGGCGTCAAGATCACGGCGATCGCCGCCGGATACGGCCACAGTCTGGCGCTGACCTCGACCGGCCAGGTCCTGGCCTGGGGATACAACGGAGACGGGGAGCTGGGAGACGGGACGAAAAACAGCAGCGATGTCCCGGTTTCGGCGCATCTCCCTACAGGGACGACGATCACCGCGACCGCCGCCGGCGAGTACCACAGCTTGGCGCTGACCTCGAGCGGCCAGGTGCTGGCCTGGGGCTGGAACAGCCAAGGAGCATTGGGAGACGGCACGAACAACGACAGCGATGTCCCGGTATCGGTGCGACTTCCATCGGGTGTCAGAGCCACGGCGGTCAGCGGCGGCTTCGCCCACAGCCTGGCGCTGACCTCGACCGGCGAGGTGCTGGCCTGGGGCTTCAACAGCGACGGCGAGCTGGGCGACGGGGACCACACCAACAGCGATGTCCCGGTGTCGGCGCGGGTCCCTGCCGGGGTGACGATCACGGCGATCGCCGCCGGCTTCCAACACAGTCTGGCATTCGCCGGCCCTCCTCCTGTGCCCTCGTTGACCCTCGCCAAGAACCACTCCGGGAACTTCGCTCAGGGCGGTCAGGGCACCTACACCATCACCGTGGGCAACGCGGGGCCTGGCGTGACCGACGGCACGGTTACGGTGCGGGACTCTCTCCCGGCAGGGCTCACGGCCCGCAGGATGACCGGTTCGGGCTGGTCCTGCACCTTGGCGACGCTGACCTGCACGCGCGGCGACGCCCTTGCCGGTGGCGTCGGCTACCCGCCCATCACGCTGACGGTCGACGTCTCACCGAGCGCCCCGGCGCAGGTCACCAACACGGCCACCGTCAGGGGCGGCGGTGACACCACCCCGCACACCGCCACCGACGTCACAGCGATCACCCCGTCGCTTCCGTCGCTGACGATCGCCAAGAGTCACTCGGGTGACTTCGCCCAGGGTAGGGGCGGCACCTACACCATCACCGTGGGCAACGCGGGGCCTGGCGTGACCGACGGCACGGTTACGGTGCGGGACTCTCTCCCGGCGGGGCTCACGGCCCGCAGGATGACCGGCTCGGGCTGGTCCTGCACCTTGGCGACGCTGACCTGCACCCGCGGCGACGCCCTCGCCGCCAAGGGCGGTTATCCGCCCATCGAGCTGACGGTCCAGGCCTCCTGCCGCGCTCATGGTGAGGTCACCAATACCGCCACCGTCACGGGCGGGAGAGACCCCTCGGCCCATAAGGCCCAGGACCGCACCTTGATCCGACATCTCAGGCGCTGTCACCACGCCCACCGTCGTTGACGGGCACAGCACGCTTCGGGCGTACGGAAGCCAACTCCCGTACGCCCGAAGCCTCACTGTCTCAGCGGCTCACCCCCGCTCCGGGATTCACCCCTCGTCCTTCTCCACCGTCACCTTCTCCGGACGCGGCGGCGTGGACCCGTTGAGCCCGGCGGGTCCGCCCGCCGACGCCTCGTTCTGGTTCATCGAGGACAGCAACTGACGTGCGAGGCCCAAGCCGGTGCCGCCCATCGTCAACGCCTTGGCGAACACGTCGGCCATACCGTCGGCGCCGTTGAGCAGCACCATGTTGTCGACGTTGCCGAACGCGGAGGCGCCCGCCTGGACGATCTCCGGCCACTTCTCGGCGAGTTGCTGGGCGACGACGGCCTCCTGGTTCTCCGCGAGGGCCACGGCGCGTGCCTTGATGGCCTCGGCCTCCGCGAGACCCTTGGCCTTGGTCGCTTCGGCCTCGGCGAGACCCTTCGCCTGCGCGGCCGCCGCTTCGGCCTCACCGGTGGCCCGGGTCGCCGCCGCCGTGGCCGAGCCCCGCGTCTTGGTCGCCTCGGCTTCGGCGCCCGCGGCCGTCTTGACCCGGGTCGCCTCGGCCGCTGCCGCCAGCTCCGTCTCCTTCGCCTTGGCCTGCGCCGCCGAGATCCGTGCGTCACGCTCGGCCTCGGCCAGCGTGCGCTTCTCGTAGGCCTTCGCGTCCGCGGGCTTGCGGACGTCCGCCTGGAGCTGCTGCTCGCGCCGGTGCGCTTCCAACTCCGCCACCCGGGTCTCCTGCGCGCCTGCGCAAGACGGGGGTGAAGACGCTGACGAATCCTTGTTGCAAATCCAGAACCTGGCCGCGCCGCACGCGGCGGCGGTCCAGCGGGACGCCCGCATCGCGCAGGCGGAGGCGAATCGTCTCGCCACCGAGGCGGAGCAGCAGTCGTTCGCGCGGATGGCGGAGGCGACCCGGGACAGCGAGATCCTGCAGATCTTGATGCGTATGGCTCTCACCTGCGGGGAGCCAGGCTCAACTGTCGTACGCCGCCTGGACATGGACGGTCCGCGGCGGCAGGTACTCCACCACCATCACCACCGTGCCCCGCTCGATACGGCGGGTCCCGTCCGCGGGATACGCGAGGAAGTGCTCGGCGCCGCCGCGCACGCGGACGATCACCTCGCCGACCAGCCCGGGCCCGACAGTACCGGTGACACGGCCCAGCAAGCCGACCATCGACGCATCGTCCATGGTCACAGAGTACGGCCCGAATGTGCTTACGCCGCCCGTGTGTCCGCGTCGGCTTCGTGCGGCGGCCACAGCTCGTGCCATCGGAGGTCCGCCTCCAACTGGGCCGCCAGGGACACCAGAAGAGGCTCGCTGTTCCCCGGGCCGAGCAACTGCGCGCCCACCGACCGGCCTGGAGTCATTCTCCAAGCCCCGGCTCGAAGGCGTACAGCCTGCCCTGGGGCCGACCGGGCGGTGCGCGATCCTGGAGGTGTACCCGAGGTGCTCGGAGTACGGATCGTGCACCGCGAATCGAGCTGAGCACGCGACGGGTACGCCTTCGAGTTTCCGGCGGCGTACGTCGTCCAGCGGTCACTGACCGTTCTGCTCGGCCTTCGCCTGCTGCTCGGCGACCGCCCTGCGCACCTCGTCCATGTCCAGCTTGCGGGCCTGCCCGATGACGTCGTCGAGGGCGGACTGCGGCAGGGCACCCGGCTGGGCGAACACGGCGACCTGGTCCCGGACGATCATCAGCGTCGGGATCGACTGGATACCGAAGGCCGCGGCCAGCTCGGGCTGCGCCTCGGTGTCCACCTTGCCGAAGACCAGGTCGGGGTTCTCCTCGGCGGCCTTCTCGTAGACCGGGGCGAACTGACGGCACGGCCCGCACCAGGACGCCCAGAAGTCGATCAGGACAAACTCGTTGTCCGTGACCGTCTGGTCGAAGTTCTCCTTGGTGAGCTCCACGGTGCTGCTCATGGCGGTGTTCCCTCTTCCTGATGTCGGGCTGAGCCGCTGTGGACAACGGCGACGCAGTGTCATGTATTCCGCGATTACGCGCGCGTACCCGTGTGGCCGCGACGCACACCAACAACCAGACTGGCCCCATGACGGAAACGGAATCCATCGCGTACGACGTCGTGGTGCTCGGTGCCGGGCCCGTTGGGGAGAACGTCGCCGACCGCACCCGTGCGGCCGGCCTCTCCACCGCGGTCGTGGAGAGCGAGCTGGTCGGCGGCGAGTGCTCGTACTGGGCGTGCATGCCCAGCAAGGCCCTGCTGCGCCCGGTGATCGCCCGCGCCGACGCCCGCCGCGTCCCGGGCCTCGACCACCTCGTGGAGGGCTCCCTCGACGCGACGGCGGTCCTCGCCCACCGGGACTACGAGGTCTCGGACTGGAAGGACGACGGCCAGGTCGGCTGGCTGGACGGCATCGGGGCCGACCTGTACCGGGGCCACGGGCGGCTGGCCGGGCCGCGCGCGGTCACGGTGACCTGTCCGGACGGCAAACACCATGTGCTCATGGCGCGCCACGCGGTGGCCGTGTGCACGGGCAGCCGCGCCCAGGTGCCCGACCTGCCGGGGATCGCCGAGGTGGACCCGTGGACGAGCCGCGAGGCGACCAGCTCGAAGTCCGTCCCCGGCAGGCTGATCGTGGTGGGCGGCGGCGTGGTGGCGACCGAGATGGCCACGGCCTGGCAGGCCCTCGGCGCACAGGTCACGGTTCTGGTCCGCGGCAAGGGCCTGCTGGCGCGCATGGAGCCCTTCGCCGGGGAACTGGTCGCCGAGGCGCTCACGGAGGCGGGCGTGGACGTCCGCAGCGGCACCTCGGTGGAGTCGGTACGGCGCGAGGGCGACACCGTCGTGGTCGTCACGGACGCCGGCGACCGCCTCGAGGCGGACGAGATCCTCTTCGCCACCGGCCGGGCACCCCGCACCGACGACATCGGCCTCGACACCGTCGGCCTGGAGCCCGGCTCCTGGCTCCCGGTCGACGACAGCCTGCGGGTCACCGGCAGCGAGTGGCTGTACGCGGTCGGCGACGTGAACCGCCGCGCGCTGCTCACCCACCAGGGCAAGTACCAGGCGCGCATCGCGGGCGCGGCGATCGCGGCCCGCGCCGGGGGCGTCCCCCTACTGGAGACGGACGCCTGGGGCGCTCACTCCGCGACCGCCGACCACGCGGCCGTCCCGCAGGTGGTCTTCACCGACCCGGAGGCGGCGGCCGTGGGCCTGTCCCTGGCGGAGGCGGAGCAGGCGGGCCGCCGAGTCCGTGCCGTGGACGTCGACCTGTCGTCGGTCGCGGGCGCGGGCCTGTACGCCGACGGCTCCCGCGGCCGCGCCCGCATGGTCGTCGACCTCGACAGCGAGACCCTGCTGGGCGTCACCTTCGTCGGCCCGGGCGTCGGGGAACTGATCCACTCCGCGAGCATCGCCGTCGCAGGTGAGGTCCCGATCAGCCGCCTGTGGCACGCGGTGCCGTCGTACCCGACGATCAGCGAGGTGTGGCTGCGGCTGCTGGAGGCCTACCGCGGATGATTCCCGCGTCCACGGGGGCACCACAGGCTGGCCGCGTTACGCGGACGCCGGCGTGCCCGCCCGCGAGGTCCTGCTCGCCCGCCTGGAGGACAACTGGGCGGCGCAGGACGGTTGGGGCGCCGGGCTCGATGCGGTACTGGCGTGGCCCGCTGGCGGCCCTGGCTTCGGGCGCCGACGCGACTCTGCTCGGACGCCCCGTGCTGCATGCGCCGGCGGCGGATCAGGAGCACGGCGTTGCACGGACGTTCGGCATCCTTGCCGAGCAGTTGGCCGACGCGATGGCCCTCAGCGGCGCTTCGTCCGTGCGGGACATCGGTCCCGACCTCGTCCCCCCTTGGAACCGGGCCCGGCAGGAAGAAGTGACACACCTCGGGCCGCGGGGGCGAGCGCGTCGACCAAGCGCAAGGCACCGCCACCGAGAACTCGGCCCTGATCACGAAGGCCGACGAAGCCCTGGCTCATGGCTGCACCGTGGCCTCCGCCCGCCCCTGCGTGCCGATCTGGTGTTCGGTTCCAGGGGCCAGGCGGGGGATCGCCGCGAGGCGCGCGATATACAGCGTCCCGGGAACGATCTCCGCCGAGGGCCGTGGGCATCTGGAGTGCATCCAGCGCAAGCCGATGCGGACGGGTGCCTTTCATTGACCGGTTCGCCAAGGGTCCATCGACCACCCGTCAGCCGACGTCCTCCCGTCCCAAGGCCCGTTCTTCGTCGTCCCAACGGAGCTTCAGGACGCGCGCGACGGCGTCGCGGTTGATGGGCCCGGACACCTGAGGGAACAGGGTGCTCTCGGCGACCCGGGCGGCCCGGCGGGAACTGCTCTCGGCTCCAGGCGGTCAAGCCTCCTGCAATGCCGGTGCCGGGCGTTCCCCCGATCCACGGATGATCAGTCGGGTGGGGACGGTGGTGGTGCGGCTGCGGGAGCGGTCGCCGTCGAGCCGTGCCAGGGCGGTGGCCGCGGCTGTCCTGCCGATTTCTTCGGGGTCCTGGGCGACGACGGTCAGGGCCGGTTCGAGTGCCTCGGCCAGGGGCAGGTCGTCGAAGGAGACGACGGCGATGTCCTTGCGGTTGCTGCGCGAGAGTTCGGCGACGATGCCCAGTGCGACGATGTTGTTTCCGGCGAACAGGGCGGTGGGGGGATCCGTCAGATCGAGCAGTTGGGAGGTCGCGGTGGCGGCCGCGTGCTGGTCGTGGGCGTTGGTGATCAGGGAGCGGTCGTAGGGGAGGCCGGCTACCTGGAGGGCTGTACGGTATCCGGCCAGGCGTTCGCGGCGTGTGTAGAGCTTGAGAGGCAGGTCGCCGATGAAGCCGATGCGCCGGTGGCCGTGGGTGATCAGGTGGGTGACGCCGTCGTGGGCACCTGCGCGGTTGGAGCTGACGATGCTGTCTGTGGACAGACCGGCTCCCGGACGGTCGAGGAAGATCACGGGCAGTCCCGTCATGCGGTGGCTCCTGAGGTGGGAGTGGTCGGCGCCGACGGACGGCACGACCATCAGGATGCTGACGCGTCGGGAGAGGAACTTGTCCGTCAGGGCGCGTTCGCGGGCGGGGTCGTCCGCGGAGGAGCCCATGAGCAGGGTCAGCCCGCGGTCGCGGACGGTGTCCTCGATGGCGCGGGCCACGGCACCGAAGAAGGGGTTGCCGAGGTCCGGGACGACCAGTCCGATGGTCGTGTCGGGGCCGCCGACGCGGATGTTGCGGGCCATCAGGTTGGGTTGGAAACCGAGTTGGGCCACGGCGGCGAGGACCTGTTCCCTGGTGCGCGCCGAGACGGGTCCGTCCTGGTTGAGTACGCGGGAGACAGTCTTGGCGCTGACGCCCACTTCTCGTGCGACGTCGGCCAGGGTGGGACGGCGGCTCGCTGCCATGGAGATGACCGTTTCCTGTGGGCTCCTGGTTCCGGCCGCTGTACCGGCAGGCGGCTGGCCTGCTTTGTGCGGCCGGAACCGATAAGAGCTGGTGCGTTGTCAGTTGGCTTGCACTCCGGCTGCCTTGGCGGCTTCGGAGTCCGCCACGACAGTACCTCCGGCCTCGTCGACGGTGAGAGCGCCGGTCATGATGGCGACGACCTCGGCCATGGAGTAGTCGGAGGGTTTGATCACGGCGGCCCGCCGACCCAGTCGGTGGACGTGGATCCGGTCGGCGATCTCGAAGACATGGGGCATGTTGTGGCTGATCAGGACGACTGGCATGCCCTTGTCGCGGACGCGGCGGATGAGGTCGAGGACCTGGCCGGATTCCTTGACGCCGAGGGCGGCGGTGGGCTCGTCCATGACGACGACGCTGCGGGCCCAGGCGACGGCGCGGGCGACGGCCACGGCTTGCCGCTGGCCGCCGGAGAGGGTCTCGACCGATTGGGTCAGTGACCGCAGGCCGATCTTCAGGTCGGCCATGTGCTCGGCGGCTTCCTCACGCATCCGTTTCTTGTCGAGCATGCGGAAGGCGCTGCCGAGGATGCCGGGCCGGCGTAGTTCGCGGCCGAGGAACATGTTGGAGGCGATGTCCATGGAGGCGGCCACGGCGAGGTCCTGGTAGACCGTTTCGATGCCGTGGGCGCGTGCGCTTTGCGGTCCGGAGAACTGGATGGGTTCGCCGTTGAGACGTATTTCGCCGGCGTCGGGGATCAGTGCGCCGGTGAGGGCTTTGATGAGGCTGGTCTTGCCGGCGCCGTTGTCGCCGATGACGGCGAGGACCTCGCCGGGCAGCAGGTCGAAGTCGGCGCCGTCGATGGCGGTGACGCGGCCGTAGCGCTTGACCAGACCGCGGGCCTGCAGAACCGGCGTGGGGGTGGGGGAGGTGGTGGTCATCGGGCCTTCTTCCGGGAGATCTGGTCGACGGTCACCGCGAGGATCACCAGGACTCCGGTGATAAGTGTCTGGTAGATGGAGGCGACGCCCATCAGTTGCAGGCCGTTGCGGAAGACGCCGACGATGAGAACGCCGATGAAGGTGCCCAGGACCGAGCCGCGTCCGCCGAAGAGGCTGGTGCCGCCGAGGACCACGGCGGTGATGCTGTCGAGGTTGTCGGTCTGGCCGGCCTGGGGGTCGCCGACTCCGGTGCGGGAGATGAGCAGCAGGGCGGCGATCCCGTACAGCAGTCCGGCCACGGTGTAGACGCCGATGGTCAGGCGGGAGTTGCGGATGCCATTGAGCCGGGCGGCCTCGGAGCTGTTGCCCAGGGCGTAGACGTGGCGCCCCCAGGCGGTGTTGCTCAGCGCGTGGGCCAGCGCGAGGAACAGGGCGATGGTGACCAGGGAACCGTAGGTGATATCGGTGTGGCCGAGCGGGAAGGTCTGCCCGAGGGCCGTCAGCGGCCCGGGCAGGTTGGTGACGGTCTGCTCGTCGGAGTAGATGTGGGTCAGCGCGAACGCCACGTTGAGCATGCCGAGGGTCACGATGAACGGCGGCAGCGGGATCCTCTGCACCAGCAGCCCGTTGACCAGGCCGAAGCCGCCGCAGACAGCGATGCCCAGGGCGATGGCCAGCAGCGGCGGCAGGGAGCCCTCTGCCGCCATCTTGGCGATCATGATGCTGCCGAATGCCATCACGGCCCCGCACGACAGGTCGATGCCCGCCGTGAGGATGATCAGGGTCTGTCCGATGGCGAGGGTGCCGACGACCATGACCTGCTGCACGATCAGGGAGAAGTTTCCTCCGGAGAGGAACTGGTCGGTCGAGAAGGAGAAGAACACACAGGCCAGGAGGAGGGCGACCAGCGGGCCGGTGGTCGGTGCCGTGAGCAGTCTGCGGGCCGCGGTCGGTGCCTTTAGCTCCGCGTACGGCGTGGTCGTGGCAGTCATGCGAAATCCTTGTCGGAAGACAGAAGTCCTTGTCGGAGGACAGAAGTCCTTGTCGGAGGACGGGGGCGGCCGTCCCAGGTCGAGGAGGTGGGCCGGCCGCCCCGGTGTGGGGAGGGCGGTGTCGTACGGTCCTCGGGGGCGGCTCAGCCCCAGCAGTTCTGCAGGCCGAACGCGGTGTCCTTGGACGTGACCCCCGCCTGCGCCTTGTCGGTGATCAGGTTCACCCCGGTGTCGGTGTAACCGGACGCCTTCTTGCCGGTCTTGGCGTAGGTCGCGACGGCCTTGACGCCTTCGGCGGCCATCTTCAGCGGGTACTGCTGGGAGGTCGCGGCGATCTTGCCGTCCTTGACCGCCTGGGTCCCGGTGCAGCCGCCGTCGACGGAGACGATCAGGACGTCCTTCTCCCGGCCCTTGGCCTTGAGCGCGGTGTAGGCGCCCAGGGCCGCCGGTTCGTTGATGGTGTAGACGAGGTTGATGCCGGGCGCCTTCTGCAGGCAGTTCTCCATGGCGGTCTGTCCCTTGGCCTGGTCGCCGCCGGTGTCCTGGGAGCAGACGACGTCCTTCTCGGAGGCGCCGAAGCCCTTGAGGAAACCGTTGTGACGCTGGACGCCGACGGAGACGCCCGGCGCCAGGTCGAGGGTGGCTATCTTCGCCGTCTTGCCCTTCATGGCGGCCTTGGCGTACTCGCCGATCAGCTCGCCGGCGTTGAGGTTGTTGGTGGCGAAAAGGGCGTCGACCGCGCTCTGCGGCTCGGTCGGGGTGTCCAGGGCGATGACCAGGACTCCCTTGGCGCGGGCCTTCTGGATCGCGGGCACGATCGCCTTGGAGTCGCTCGGAGTGATCAGGATGCCCTTCACCCCGGCGGCGACCATGTTCTCGATGGCTGTGACCTGGCCGGCGTTGTCCCCGTCGAACTTGCCCGCGGCCGTCATCAGTTGGACGCCGTCCTCCTTGGCGGCCTTCTCCGCGCCCTCCTTCATCTTCACGAAGAACGGGTTGGTCTCGGTCTTGGTGATCAGACCGACCTTGACCCCCTTGCCCGAGCCGGAGCTCGCGGAGCCCGATCCGGAGCCGGATCCGCAAGCCGTCAGGGCGAGGGCCGCGACGCCGGTGACCGCGGCGGCTCTGAGAAGAGAGGACGACAGACGAGTGGTGCGAGACATGAACGACTCCTGCGGGATTGCGAGCGGCGCGGCGCGGCATCGAAGCAATGCCGCGCCCGGAGTGTCATCGTTGACTTATGTCATCGTTGACACTGCTTGCCGAGGATGATGGACTCCGGTTCCCGGCAACGTCAATGCCTTGTTCCCGTCACAAATCTGCAACGCTCGCGGCCGCCGCACGCGGCCTCGGTGATACCGACCAGGGCGCGGCTGGCGATGATGGCGCCCAGGGAGTCCAGCCAGAGCGGGGCCCTCCCGAACACGGCGTACAGGAGAGTGGCCACGATCAGCAGGCGCGCTTACGGCCCAGCCGATCCACGATCACCCCGGCGAACGGTGCCAGCAGAGCCAGCGACAGCGCCGGAACGGTCAGTGCGAGGGGAACCAGAGCCTTGGCGCCGGGGACGGACTGGAAATGGTCCCTGCACCTTCGGCAGCACCAGGGCGATGAGCACCGCCCCGGGGATCGGCAGACAACTGCGCGCCATCAGCAGCGTCACACGCAGCAGATGGGCCGGGCCCGACACGGCGACGGGCGACGGAGCGGGGTCGTCGACCGCGGCGGGAGGCGGCGGGGAGAGTGGCCATGTGCCGTACCCCGGTTCCCGGTGCAACGGGGGCCGGTGTGGTGATCAACGGTACCGGGGCCCGGCCGTGCGACGGGGACGGGCCGCGGCTGACAGGGCCGCTTGAAGGCGGCGGGCGGCGTTGAGGTGGTCGGCGGTCCAGATGATGCGGACGGTCGTGGCTGTGGCCTGCCCGTCCTGGTCCCGCAGGTCGCGGCGGAGGGAGTCGGCCAGTCTTGCTTCGGCCGCGGGGCTGCGCGGCAGCGGGTCCGGGACCGAGGCGTGCCGCCCCAGGCCGACCGCCAGATCCCGGTACCAGTCGGATACCTGTCCCGCGGCGCCCAGCAGGACGAGGCGAGCGTCGGCACGGTCCGCTTCGATGGCCTGTTCGCCGCTGCCGCGTTGCCACAGCCCCACCACCGCGTCCGAGGCGAGGCGCAGTCCGACAACGCCGGTGACCAGGGTGGTCAGGTCCGCCAGGGGTACCGGTTTCGGGCCCCGTTCGGCGAGGTAGTTGCGGAAGGCGTCGTCGAGTCTGCGGGCGGCGGCGGCCGCCTGGCGGCCTTCCTCCATGGGAGTGTCGGGCGGTACCGGGTCGGGGCCGCAGCGGCCTACGGCGTACTGCACCGCACCGGCCAGATAGCGGGCGCTGTCCGTGTATGCCGTGCCGAGGGCCTGGTTGACGGCGGCCGCGGCGCCGCGCGGCCAGAAGAGCACGCCCACCAGCACGCTCACCGCGCAGCCGAGGGCGATGTCCTGGATCCGCAGCAGCGCGATGTGCCAGTTGGGGTCATGCCCGACGTTGAACAGGATGACGAGGGTGATGGTGAAGGCTGCCTGGCCGGTGGCGAACGAGACGGCGGCGGGGGCGATGCCGGCGAACAGCACGGCGAGGGGCAGCAGGAACCAGAGCAGGGTGCCGTGGTGGCCGAAGAGGTGCAGAAGCCCGGCCCCGAAAAGCGAACCCGCGATCGTTCCGCCAAGGGCGCGCAGTGCGTTCTGGCCGGTGCTCAGCGCGTTCGAGCGCAGCACGGCGCGCTTCGAGACGTACGC
>CBFHCJ010000101.1:0-13352 GCA_965654005.1 uncultured Streptomyces sp.
CCCGGCGAGCACACGGGTCTCGCAGGCGCCGCAGAATCCCATATCGCAGTCGTAAGACAGGCCGCTGACGTTGTCGCGCAGGACCTCGATGAGGCGGCGGCCGGCCGGCACGGTGAGGGTGACCCCCGTGCGCGCGAGCTGGACTTCGAAGGTGCGGTTGTCCGCGGCGTCGAAAGCCGTCTCGAGGTCGTCGCCGCCGGCGAACCGCTCCAGGTGCAGCCGGTCGGTGAGATCCAGGCGGGCGCACTCGCGCTCGACGGCCGCCAGCATCGGTGCCGGCCCGCACGCGTAGACGGCGGTGTCCGCGTCCAGTTCGCCCAGCAGCCGGGGGAGGTCCGGCAGCCCGGCCTCGTCCTGTGGGAGCAGGGTGAGCGCGTCGCCGGCGACGGCGGCGAGCTCGTCGGCGAACGCCATCGTCGAGCGAGTACGTCCGCCATACACGACGGTGAAAGGTGTGCCGCGTCCGGCGGCCTCGCGGACCATGGCGAGGATCGGTGTGACGCCGATGCCGCCGGCGAGGAACAGGTAGGACGGGGCCGGCACCAGCGGGAAGTGGTTGCGCGGCCCGCGTACCGCGAACGTGGCTCCGACGCGGGCGAGTTCGTGGAGTTCGACCGACCCGCCCCGGCCCTTCGGCTCGTGCAGGACGCCGATGCGCCACGTCGTGGCGTCGGCGGGGTCACCGCACAGCGAGTACTGGCGCAGCCTGCCCGAGGGCAGACGCAGCTCGACGTGCGCGCCGGGCCGCCACGCGGGGAGTTCGCCTCCGTCCGGCAGGCCGAGGTCGACGGAGACGACGCCCTCGGCCGCGGCGCGCACCGCGGTCACCCGCAGCGGGGTGGGCGTGGTCAGCGCGCGGACCGCGCCTGCCGCTGCCTCCGCCCGGGGACCGGGTGTGAAGAGGGCCGGCACCGCGTCCCAGCCGGACTGGTTTCCGCGCGTCGGGTAGGGGACGAGCCCGTCCTCGATCACCCGGTAGTCGGGCAGCCGGGTCAGGACCTGCGTCATCATCGCGCGGAACATGGCTCGCGCGAGGTGCGCGCCGGCGCACCGGTGCGATCCGATCCCGAAGCTCAGGTGCCGACTGGCGTCGCGGTCGAGTCGTACCTGCTCGGGGTCCGGGAACACGGCGGGGTCGTGGTTCGCGGCCACCCACGGGATCAGCACCCGGTCGCCCTGGTGCATCGGGCAGCCACCGACCTCGACGTCCCCGGTGACCGTGCGTGCCATCGACTGCGACGGGGCGAACGCGCGGAGGAACTCCTCGGTCGCTGCCTCCAGCAGGTCGGGGGAGTCGATCAGCCTCTGGCGCTGCTCGGGGTGGCGAGCGAGGTGGACGAGGGTCGATCCGGTCAAGGAGGTGGTGGTGTCGACGCCGCCGGCGATGAGCAGGCCGATCACCGACACCAGCTCGTCCTCGCCGAACTCGCTGCCGTCGGCACGCCGGCCGGCCACCAGCTCGCTGACCGCGTCGGCCCGTGGCGCCGAGCGACGTTCGGCGATCAGCTCGCGGATACGCTGGTCCAGGTAGGCCAGTCCGGCGGCCCCGCGCGCGGCGCGCTCACTGCCGGCCGGTGCGGCGAAGATGTCGTGGATCGGCCCGGCCAGCTTCGCCCAGTCCTCCTCGGGGAAACCGAGCCAGTCCAAGGTCACCGCGGCCGGCAGCGGGTTGGTGAGGTCGCGGACGAAGTCGCAGGAGCCGAGCTCGATGAAGTCGTCCACGACGCGGGCGGCATGGCGCTCGATCATGGGTACCAGTCGCTCGACCGCCTCGGGGGTCAGCAGCGGGTTGATCAGTTGCCGGTACTCGGTCGAACGCGGCGGGTCGAGCTCGATCGGATACTGCTCCAGTCCCGGTCCCTTCGGGATGACGATGCCGACCCCCTGTCCGCCATGATCGCTGCGGGCCGAGGAGAACGTCGCGTCGTCGCGGGCGATGCGGGCCACGTCGGCATACCGCGTCGTGTAGTGGAAGCCGCCGTGGGCGGAGGATCGGCCTACCGGGCAGCTCTCACGGAAATGCGCGTAGTAGGCGATCGGATCGGCGTTGGCCTCGTCGGAGTGGTGGTCGAAGTCGATGTCGGCGGACATGGCGGGCACGCTCCACGTGCTCGGTCTTCTGCGCGGTGTTGTCCGGCCGCGCCACCGGAGTCTGGTGCCTCAGCGGCGTCGGCCACCCTAAGGTGTCACCGCCGCGTGTGACAACGTCTTGTGGACGGCGTTCAGAAGGTCAGCACTGCTTTGCCGACCGAGCCGGACCGGACCGCCGCGACGGCCTCGTTGATCTGCTCGAACGGGAAGTAGGTGATCATCTTCTCGACCGGGAACCGTCCCTTGGCGTTGAGTTCCAGCAGCTGCGGCAGGAACAGCTGCGGCAGGCTGGACCCGGCGATGATGCCGGTGACGCTGCGCCCGTTGAGGATGCTGCGCCATTCGAAGCTCATCGACTCGCTCGGGCCGATGCCGATGACACCGGCGCGACCGAGCGGACCGAGAGCCTCCACCGCGCTGCGCAGGACGTCCTCGCGCCCGGTTGTGTCGATCACGAAGTCGAACCCCTCGGGGACGAGGGCGGCCAGCTGCTCGGCGACCCCTCCGGTCGAGGAGTCGACGGTGTGCGTGGCGCCGAAGCCGCGGGCCGCCTCCAGCTTGGCCGGGTTCACGTCGACGGCGGCGACGACCGAGCAGCCGCTCAGCGAGGCGGCGATGATCGCGGCCACGCCCACAGCCCCTGCCCCGAAAACCGCGATGGACGAGCCGGGGCGCGGCTGCAGCACGTTGAGTACGCCGCCGGCTCCGGTCTGGAAGCCGCAGCCGAAGGGTCCGGCCCGCAGCAGGTCCAGCGACGGGTCGATCCTGACAACCGCCCGCTCCGGTGCGACGACGTGGCTGGCGAACGACGACTGACCGAGGAAGTGGGCGTTGACCTCCCGCCCCTCGTGGGTCACCGCGGTGGAGCCGTCGGGCCGGCGGCCGGAGAAGTTCACCGCGTCGAAGCTGCGGCAGTAGGCGGGCGAGCCGGTGCGGCACAGCGCGCACGTGCCGCACGACGCGAAGGACATGGTGACGGTGTCGCCCGGGCGTACGGAGGTGACATGCGCGCCGACCTTCTCGACGACGCCCGAGCCTTCGTGCCCGAGCAGTGCGGGCGTGGGGAAGAAATGGGCGAACTCAAGGTCGGTACCGCAGATGCCGACGGCGGCGACGCGGACGAGCACCTCGTCCGGGCGGGGCTCGTCCAGATCCACCTCGGTCAGGACGAACGGCTGTCCGGGTTGCTCCAACAGAGCGGCGGTGGCGCGCACGGGATCTCCTCGATGAATCACAATGAGAGATCGCATATTGACATGCGTGACAAGGTCGGTCAAGGTTCCCCGTATGGTGGCTGTTGACTTCCCTTCTTCCCAACATTTCATCGACGGCGAGTGGGCTGCGGCCCGCGACGGCGGCACATTGGACGTGGTCGATCCGGCCACCCGGCAGGTGATCACCAAGGTGGCCCGGGCGGGCGGAGCCGATGTCGACGACGCGGTCGCCGCGGCGCGCCGCGCCTTCCCCGCTTGGGCGGCGACCAACCCCAGCGAGCGTGGAGCACTCATCCGGCGCTGGGGCGACCTGATCATCGCCGAGGTCGAGTCGCTCGCGGCCGTCGAGGCTCAGGACGTGGGCAAGCCACTGTCCGGTGGCCGGACGAACATCTACATCGCCCACAGCATCATCGACTACTTCGCCGGCGCGGCCGACAAGCTCACCGGAGTCACGCTGCCGACCCGCAGCCCCGACTACCTGGGCTACACGGTTCCCGAGCCGTACGGCGTGTGCGCCGTCGTCATCCCGTGGAATGTTCCCACCGTGCTCACCGCCGCGAACGTCGCGCCGGCGCTCGCCGCGGGCAACACGGTCGTCCTCAAGCCGTCCGAGATCGCGCCGCTGGCCCCGTTCGCACTCGTCGAACTCGCCCGCCGGGCCGGTTTCCCGCCGGGGGTGATCAACGTCGTCGCGGGCCTCGGCCCCGAGGCGGGCGTCGCGCTCACCTCGCACCCGGACGTCGACCACATCAGCTTCGTCGGCTCCACCGCCACCGGGCGAGCGATCATGGCCGCCGCCGCACAGAACCTCGTCCCGGTGAAGCTGGAACTCGGCGGCAAGTCGCCGAACGTGCTCTTCGCCGACGCCGACCTCGACACGGCGATCCCGGCGATCGTCACCTCGATCACCGAGAACGCGGGGCAGAACTGCTACGCCGGTTCCCGGCTGCTCGTGGAGGCCTCGGTGCACGACGAGGTCGTGGAGCGGGTCGCCGCAGGCATGGCCGCGGTCAAGACCGGGCCCTGGGAAGCCGACCTGGACATGGGGCCGCTGATCAGCGCCGCGCAGTTCGCCCGCGTCAGCGGCTTCCTCGAGGACACACCCCGCGAGGGGGCGCGGCTGGTCACCGGCGGCGCGCCCACCGGTGAAGGGTGGTTCGTCCGGCCGACCCTGTACGACCGGGTGGACGCGGGTATGCGCGTCGCCCGTGAGGAGGTCTTCGGCCCGGTTCTCGCCGTACAGTCGTTCCGCGACACCGCCGAGGCGACCGAGCTGATGAACGCGACGGACTTCGGCCTGCTGGCCTGCATCTGGACCAACGACGTCTCCCGGGCGCTGAGGCTGGCGAAGGACGTCCGCTCCGGGCAGGTGGCGGTCAACCAGTTCCACGACGCGGGAGTGATCGGCTTCCCGTTCAACATGCAGAAGGACAGCGGCTTCAGCCGGGGCGGCGGGTACGCAGCGCTGCGCGAGTACACCCAGGAGAAGGGCGTGGCCATCCGGCTGCTGGCCCGCTGAGAGCCGACACCATGGGAACCATCGCCGGAGCGTGGTCCGGACAGGCCCGGGAGGGTCCGGGGCCGGACGCCGAATCTGCCGTGCTGGAACGGGAACTGACCGAGGCCGTGCTCGCCGGCGCGGCGCGCTCGGACGTGCTCCGCGCGCTTTTCAGGGCGACCGGCCGGCATGTGCGCCTGCTGTCCGCACAGGGTGTGCCGCTGGCGACCACCGACGGCGGTGCGGGAGTGCCGGCCACGGTGGCGGACGGCGTGCTCGCCGATGTGGCCGGACCGGTGGTCGACACGCTCGACGGGCTGCGGGCCACGGCCCTGCCCGTGCGCGCGGGGGCGACAGTGGCCGGTGTGCTGCTGACCGTCGGTCCCGGTGATCCGCGCGTGCGGGCGCTGGCCGGTGCCGCCGTCACCGCGCTGCTCATCGACGCCGTGCGCGCGGGGGACGACTCTTGCGAGGTCTCGCCGCAGCACACACCGGCCGACGTCGTCGCCGCGCTGCGGTCGGGGACGGTGAGTCCCTCGGTGTGCGCGGCGGCCGCGGGGCTGGGGATCGATCTGCAGCGACCGCCTGCCGGCGCCGTACTGCACTACAGCGGCTCCCGCCTGCGCGCCTGGTCCACCGCCCTCGCCTGGTTGGAGCACCCGGTGCAGCAGGAGGCGCGCACTGCCTGGACGGTGGTGCCGGGCGAGGTAGAGCTCGCCCGCCTGCAAAACCGGTTGCGCCTCATGACCGGCGACGAGTCGGCCGACCACGTGGTCGCGGCGAGTGGCTCCCACCCCGACTCACCCATAGGCCTGGCCCGGTCCTTCACCGAGGCGGAAAGGCTGCTCGGCCTGGCCCTGACCCAGCGCGTCCCGCTGCTCACCTTCGCCGGCTGCGGGGTCGTCCAGGTACTGTTGCCCCTCCCGCGCGCGCGGCTCGAGGCGTTCGCCGAGGCGCGCCTCGGTCCGATCCGGCAGCGTCCGGAGCTGATGGCGACCCTGCGTGCCTGGCTGGCCGAGAGGGGCAGCCGGCAGAGCGTCTCCGAACAACTCCACCTTCACCGCAACTCGGTGGGCTACCGGGTGCGCCAGATCAAGAACCTTCTCGGTACGGACCCCCTGCTTCCCGCCGCCTCGGCAGAGCTGCACCTGGCGCTCGCGGCGCTGGACCTGCTGGCCGCCGACGACCAGCGGCTCCGCGGCGACGACGAGCCGGTCCCGGCCGGACACTGAACCGGTATTCCCGCGCCGCCGGGTGCTGCGACGGCGCCTGCCCGCGTACCCGCCCTCACCTGCCCCAGCCGTGGGCTGTGAGCCTTACGCACAGGCGAAACGTCAACGAAACCAAGTTGTCCCACCGGAGCGTTGACAGCACCGGTCCGCGGAGGCAGAGTACCTCGCAATACGTTCCACCGCCTCGCAATGCGAGACGGATGAGGGTAAGGAGGGCATCGCGGTGCGAGCCATGGTGCAGATCGATTTCGGTGGGCCCGAGGTCGTTTTGCTGCAGGATGTCCCGGAGCCGGTGTGCGGACCGCGCGACGTCGTCGTCGAGGTCGCCTACTGCGGGCTGAACCGCCTGGACCTGTTGCAGCGCAAGGGGCCCGGCCTGATCCCCGGCTTCCGGCTTCCGCATGTGCCGGGCATGGACTTCGCCGGAACGGTCGTGGCGACCGGGTCCGCGGTCAGCTCGGTCGTCCCCGGTGACCGGGTCATCGCCGATCCCACCCAGGGCTGCGGCAGCTGCTCGCACTGCGCGGTGGGCGATCGTGCCTACTGCCTCAGCCCGCGCATCCTCGGCGGCAACGCCCCCGGCGCGCTGGCCGAAAATGTTCTGGCGTCTGCCGAATCGATCGTCCGGGTCCCCGAGTCCCTGCCGCTCTCCGCGGCCGTCACCCTGCCCACCGCCTTCGCGACGGCGTGGCACGCGGTGCACACCGTCGGGGCGCTGACTGCCGGTGAGACCCTTGTGGTGCACGCGGCCGCGAGCTCCGTCAGCCTGGCGGCCATTGCGCTGGCCAAGCGGGCCGGCGCCTCGGTCGTCGCGTTCGCGGGCAGCGACGCGAAACTGGCCGCGGCCGGCGCCGTCGGCGCGGACCTGGTGCTGCGCAACGATGACCCGGATGCGGTGAAAACGGTGTCCGCCTTCACCGACGGCGCCGGAGCGGACCTGGTCCTGGACCACGTCGGCACCGCCACCTGGCGCACCTCACTGGACTGCCTCGGTATCCGCGGGCGTCTGGTGCTGCTGGGCAACACCAGCGGCGACCAGGTGTCGTTCTCGCTCCAAGAGGTCTTCCACCGTGGCCTGAAACTGCTGGGCGCCGGCGGCTACACCTCGGCCGACTTCGTCGCCGCAACGTCCGCCTGCTTCGCCGACGGCCTGCACCTGCCTACCGCCGCCCGGTTCCCGCTCGAGGATCTCGCCGACGCCTGGGACGTGCTCGGCGCCCGCGAGACCATCGGCAAGGTGGTGATCGAGCCATGACCGACCTGCTGATCGTGGGCGGCGACATCGTCACGATGGACTCCGAGCGGCGGGTCCTCACCGGTGCGACGGTCGCCGTGTCCGGGGACAGCATCGCGGCGCTCGGCACGGCCGAGGACCTGCGCGCCCGCTTCCCGGGTGCGCGGGAGATCGACGCGTCGGGCTGTGTCGTGATCCCCGGCCTCGTCGACGCCCACCAGCACACGACCGTCGACCCCCTCGTGCGCAGCATGATCCCGGATCACATAGGCTCGCAAGAGTCCATATTCGACTGGATCGTTCCGCTGCACGGGCACGCCGACGGTGACGACGACGAACTGGCCGCGACCATCACCGCCGTCGAGTGCCTGTCCCGTGGCATCACCACGGTGCTGGAGCCGGGCACGGTGGCATACCCGGAGCGGGTCGCCGCGGGGCTCGGCACCGCCGGTATCCGCGCGCGGGTCGGCGGCTGGGGCTGGGACGCCGAGGGCGTGCCGTTCGGTGCCCCCACCGACGAGGTGCTCGCCCGCCAGGAGGACATCGTCCGGTCCCTGCCGACCACCGGGCCGGTCACCGGGTGGGTGACGCTCGTCGGCCACGACCTCGCCGGCGACGAGCTCTTCGCCGGAGCGGCGAGCCTGGCCGAGCGGCTCGACGTCGGGCTGACCTGGCACGTCTCGCCGGGACCTGCCGACATCGAGGCGTACGCCCTGCGCTGCGCGCGCCGACCGGTGGTCCACTTCCGCGAGCTGGGAGTACTCGGCCCGCGCCTGCTGCTGGGGCACGCCGTGTGGCTCGACGACGCGGAGGTCGACGCGATCCTCGAGACCGGGACCGCGGTCGCCGCCTGCCCCGGGGCCTACCTGCGTCTCGGTCAGGGGTACACACGAGCGTCGCGCCACGCCGAACTGGTGCGGCGGGGCGGCCGGGTGGCACTGGGCTGCGACGCACACAACGCCGGGGACGCCCCGGACGTCTTCCTGGCCGCCTACCTGTTCGCCGCCCTCGAACGCGACCGTGATCTGCCCGACCCCATCCGCGCCGAGCAGGCGTTCGCGCTCGCGACCATCGACGGTGCCAGGGCGATCGGTCTCGGCGAGCGGATCGGCTCCCTCGAGGTGGGCAAGGCCGCCGACATCGTCGTGCTCGACGCCGACGACCCCGCCTGGATGCCCCGGGGCGACCTCGCCCGCCAGCTCGTATGGGGCCACGTATCGCGCACCGTCCGCGACGTACTGGTCGACGGCCGCGTGGTCGTCCGCGACCGGCGACCGACCGGCATCGACCTCGCGGCCGTCGCCGCGGCTGCCGCCGAGCGATCCGCGGCCCTCTTGCGGCGCGCCGGCATCACGCCCCGTCCGACCTGGCCGGCCAAGCCGGCGGCCACCCGATGAAGGAGGCCGACCGTTGAACGTCATCGACCTGTCCGGGTGTACGCCGGCGCAGAAGCAGGGCCTGCTGTCGCAACTGGTGGTACCGCGGCCGATCGCGATGATCACCACGCTCGACCCGGACGGAGGGCTCAACGTCGCGCCGTACAGCTACTACATGCCGGTCAGCGGCGAACCGCCGCTGATCGCGGTCACCGTCGGCGCCCAGCGGCAGGACACCCCGGAGCCGAAGGACACCTGGCTCAACATCGAGCGCAGCGGCGAGTTCGTCGTGAACGTCACGACCGTCGAGATCGCCGAGCACATCGAGGCGGTGGCCCGCGAATACCCCCGCGGCGTCAGCGAGATGGACGTCGCCGGCTGGCGACCGGTGCCCTCACAGGTCGTCGACACTCCGTCGCTGGCCGACAGCCCTGCCCACCTGGAGTGCCGCGTGCACGAGGTGATCGACCGGGGCGACCACACCACCTGCTACTCGGGCGTGCACATCGTGCTCGCCGAGGTCGTCTGCATCACCACCGACGACTCGATCATGTCCGCCCCGGGCCGCATCGACCCCACCCGGGTCAAAGCGGTCGGACGGATGGGTTTCCCGTGGTTCGTCGCCGCGGGTGAGGAGTCCCTCTTCCACCAGGACCGTGTCTCCTACGCCGAACTCAACCGGGCCGGCTGACCCCTTCACCGACCACCACCTCCCCCTACTTACCGATACTTAGCGACCACCACCTCCCCCGGCTTCCGCCACCGCCTCGGCGGGGCGGTGTCACCCAGTGAACGGAACCACACACATGACTACAGCACACTCACTCCGGCGTTGTCGGGCGGCGGCCGGCCTCGCCCTCGCAGGAGCCCTCGCGCTCTCCGGCTGCGCCAGCAATGCGGCGACGGCACCCAAGGCGACCTCCGCCGCGAGCGGCGGCAGCGGCTCGGACCTCAAGGAGCCCGATGTCAACGGCGACGGCAAGGTCGTCATCGGTGTTCTCAGCCCCGGCGACATCAACGACCACGGCTACTACGAGAGCTTCGTCGACTCGGCGGACACCTTCGCCAAGGAGAAGGGCTGGACGGTCATCAAGCGCGGCAGCGTGGCCGACAGCGACGCGCTCACCGCGGCACGCGCGCTGTGCCAGCAGCACGTCGACATGATCGCGCTCGGCGCGAGTGAGCTCAGTACCGCCATCCCGGCCTCCGAGGAGCCGGTCTGCGCCAAGACCGCCTGGTATGTGCCCTCGGCGGCGAACATCGACCAGACCCCGCGGATCCTGCTGTCCACGGACGACCCCAACCAGGATCTGCTCGCCGCCGGCTACGCCGCGGGCCTGAAGATGAAGGCCGCCCGCTACACCAAGGCCGGGTTCATCACCGGCAACAAGGCCGCATTCAGTGTCCTTGCCGCCAAGGCGTTCCTGGCCGGGATCCGGGAGGTCGTCCCGAAGGCCACCCTGACGACCACCTACACCGGCGACTTCAACGACTCGGCGAAGGCCAAGGAGGCCACCCAGGCGCAGATCAGCCAGGGGGTCAAGGTCATCTACCCCTACCTCGGCGGCGCGACCGACGCCTCGGCGCAGCTGGCGAACCAAAACGGCGTGCTGACCCTCACCCCGGGCACCGACCGCTGCGACTCGACCAGCCCGAAGTTCGACATCTCGGTGATGTTCAGCCCGGGTGACTACTTCCGCGCCGCGCTGGAGGAGTTCGCCAAGAACAACCTCAAGATGGGCACGACGCGTGTGTGGCAGTTGGGCGTCGACCCCTACCCGACCATCAAGATCTGCCATGCCCATGGCGACGAGGCCCAGCAGCTGGCGCAGTTCATGCAGAAGATCGGCAGCAAGAAGCTCGACCCGGCGGCCGAGGTCAAGCGCCTCGGCTGACGCCCGACACCGACGAGGAAGATCAGTGATGACATCGACGCCCTCAGCGGTTCCGCTTCTTGAGCTGCGCGGCATCACAAAGTCCTACGGATCCGTCACGGCCTGCGCCGGCGTCGACCTCAGGGTCGACTCCGGCGAGATCCACGGACTCCTGGGCGAGAACGGGGCGGGCAAGTCCAGCCTGATGAAGGTCCTGCTCGGGCTGGTCCGGCGAGACGCCGGCACCGTCCTGGTGCGCGGTGAGGAGGTCGCGCTGGACAGCCCGCAGGAAGCGGCCGACCTGGGCATCGGCATGGTGCACCAGCATTTCAGCCTCATCAACGGGCTGACCGTGTGGGAGAACGTAGCGCTCGGAGACAACGGCAAGGTGAACAAGCAGGCTGTCTGTGCCGAAATCGCCGAGGTTTCCGCGCGTTACGGGTTGCCGATCGACCCTGAGGCGCGCGTCGAGGCGCTCTCGGCGGGCGAGCGGCAGCGGGTCGAGGTGGTCAAGTGCCTACGGCGCGACCCTCAGATCCTGATCCTGGACGAGCCGACCTCGGTACTGACCCAGGCCGAGTCGGAGGAGTTGTTCGCCGTACTCACCCGGGTGGTGCAGGAGGAGGGGCGCGCTGTCATCCTCATCAGCCACAAGCTCGCCGAGATCGCCCAGGCCACGGACCGGGTGACGGTCCTGCGCAAGGGCTGTGTCGCCCACCGGGCGGTCACCACCGAGACCACTTCGCAGGAACTCGCCCGGCAGATGGTGGGCCGTGACGTGTCGCTGGGCGAGGAGGCCGCCGCCCTCGGCATGCTGCCGGTGCAGAAGACGCGCACCGGCGAGGGCGGGGCCCACGACCGGCAGGCGCCGGTCCTGCGCCTTGACGGACTCACCGTCGAGGAGGGCGGGGTCAGGGTTCTCGAAGGCGTGGATCTGACCGTGGGCGCGGGCGAGATCGTCGCCCTCTACGGCGTCGAGGGCAGCGGCCAGGCGACGCTCGGCGATGTCCTCTCAGGGCTTGTCGTGCCGACCGCCGGGACCATCGAGGTCGCTGGGCAAAGCGTCGACGTGACCCGGCCCGGCGAGCTCACGAAGGCCGGTCTCGGCATCGTGCCGGAGGACCGGCACCAAAGCGGCGTCGTCCTCGACATGAGTGTCGCCGAGAACCTGACGATGAAGTCGCTCGACAAGGTCAGTGGCCGCTTCCTGCTGCGGCGGGGCGCGATGCTCGCCGAGGCCCGTCGCCTGGCGGACGAGTTCAACATCGTCACACCCTCGCTGGACGCGCCCGTGCGCAGCCTCTCCGGCGGCAACCAGCAGCGGGTCGTACTCGCCCGGGAGCTGTCCGGTGACACTCGCGTCCTGGTGGCCGCGCAGCCCACCCACGGGCTTGACGTCGGCGCCATCGAGGACATGTATTCCCGACTGCGCAAGGCGGCCGCGGAAGGCGTCGGAGTGCTGCTCATCTCCACCGAATTCGAGGAAGTCATGGCCCTTGCGACCTGGATCGCGGTGATCTCTTCAGGGCGGATCACCGGCGAACTCCCCGCCTCGGAGGCGACCTCCGAGCGGCTCGGCATGCTGGTCGGCGGTGAGGCCGCATGAGTGCCTCCTCGCTGACGGGTCCGGACGACCTCGCCCGTCGCTTCCTCGCCAGGCTTCGACCGGGGCGCGGTGGCTGGATGACAGCGGGCCTCACGGTCGTGCTCGTCGCCGTCGCCCTCGGCGCGTCCGCGCTGCTGCTCATGCTGACCGGTTTCTCGCCGAGTGCTTCGCTGTCCGCGATATGGACCGGGAGTCTGGCCAACGCCACGGGATGGACGACGACGCTGCTCAACCTGGCGCCTCTGCTGCTGGTCGCGGTCGGTGCGTGCGTCTGCTCGGCCGCCGGCACGTTCAACATCGGACAGGAGGGGCAGGTGCTCATCGGCGGCCTGGCCGGAGCCTGGGTCGGGCTGCGGCTGGCCTTGCCCGGCCCGATGCTGGTCGTCGTGGTGATGATCGCCGCGGCCGTCGGCGGTGGGGCCTGGGCCGCGCTCAGCGCACTGATGCTCCGCTTCCGTGGCGTCAACGTCGCGGTGAGCACCCTGCTGATGACGTTCATCGCCATCCAGCTCGTCACGTTCGCGGTCAGCACGCCGTGGTTCCTGCAGGAGACCGCGCAGGGTTCCTCGGGCATCGCCAACCCCCAGTCCAACCCCCTGCCGGCGAACGCCCAGCTCGCCGGCCTCGGCCAGTACCCGTCGGTGCAGCTGAACTCCGGCCTGTTCATCGCGCTCGTCGCCGCGGTCGGCGTCGCCCTCGTCCTGAGCCGCAGCCGGTGGGGCTTCAGGGTGCGCATGGTCGGACTGAATCCGCAGACGGCCAAGCACACCGGTGTACGGGTGGCCGCGCTCGGCGGCTTCACCCTGGCGTTGTCAGGCGCCTTCGCGGGGCTGGCGGGAGGGCTGCTGCTGGCCAGCCCGGTCAGCACCAACCGGCTGCAGGCCGGGCTCTCGGACAACGTCGGCTGGGACGGCCTGCTCGTCGCGCTCGTCGCGCGCAACCGGCCCCTGGTAGCGATCCCGGTGTCGTTCGTGTTCGGCGTGCTGCGTGCGGGTGGCGACTTCCTCTCGGCCACCGGCGTGCCGTACTTCCTCGTCGACATCGTCAAGGCGTTGCTCGTCCTCGCGTTCGTCGCGCCGCCCGTCCTCATCGACCTCTTCCACCGGCGTCGCGGTGCCACGTCGTCCACGACGCCCCCCGTGTCCGTTGTCCCGACCAAGGTGGAGGCAGCCGCGTGAGTTTCCTGAGTCAACCCCTACGCCGCCATGGGTGTGTCGGAGGCCG